>JBBRHS010000119.1:0-7963 GCA_038222385.1 Acidimicrobiia bacterium | reverse complement strand
GCCGGCCGGATCGACCCGTCGCCGCTCGTCACCGACACGTTCGGTCTCGACGCCCTCCCCGACCGGTTCGAAGCCCTCAAGCACCCCACCGACCAGTGCAAGATCCTGGTCGAGCCGTCTTAGGCCGACCAGGAGAAGCAGCGGAGCAGGCGGACAGTGGGCACGGGACCGGAATTGGTGAGCGGTCGAGCCTGCGGAGCGGATTCGACCATCAAGGCGCGTAGAGATCGCGGAGGACGCGGCGGTAGACCTTGCCGTTGTCCTGGCGGGGGAACTCGTCGACGAACTCGATGGCCCGGGGGCACTTGAAACCCGCCAGTCGCTCCCGGCAGTGCCCGAGGAGCTGGGTCGCCAGCTCGGGTGACGCGCTCGTGCCCGGGTCGACTTCGACGACCGCGAGGACCTCTTCACCCCACTCGTCGTTCGGCACCCCGATGGTCGCGGCGTCGCGCACCGCGGGGTGTTCGAGCAGCACCGCGTCGATCTCGGCCGGGTAGATGTTCACCCCGCCCGAGATGATGAGCTCCGCACTGCGCCCGGAGAGGAAGAGGTAGCCGTCGCCGTCGACGTAGCCGAGATCACCGAGCGTGTAGTACGACCCGCGTTGGGCCCGGTCGGTCTTCTCGGCGTCGTGGAAGTACTCGAACTCGTCGCCGGGTGGGCTCTTCAGCCACACCATCCCGATCGTGCCGGCGGCCAACGGCACCGCATCGTCGTCACCCACGATCACCTGGTCGGCCGGGTACGGACGCCCGACGGTGCCCGGTCGCTGCAGCCAGGTTCCCGAGTCGACGAGGGTTCCGGCGCCTTCGGTCGCGGCGTAGTACTCGACGATCACCGGCCCGACCCACTCGATCATCTCCCGCTTCACCGCGACGGGACACGGCGCGGCACCGTGGACCACGAGGCGCAGCGACGAGAGGTCGTGACGGGCCCGCGTCTCGCCGTCGAGCGCGAGGAGACGGTGGAACATCGTCGGCACCATGTGGGTGTGCGTCACCTGATGCTCCTCGATCAGGCGGAGCGCCTCCTTCGGGTCCCAGCCGTCCATGAGCACCACCGTGGCACCGTTCGAGAGCGGTGAGATCAGCGAGATGTTCAGTGGTGCGGCGTGGTAGAGCGGGCCGGTGCAGAGGTGGGCGCTGGTGTCGTCGTAGCCCGCGAGGTTGTCGACCGTCGGGGGGTTCGGGCGTTTGCGGACTCCCTTGGGTCGGCCCGTCGTCCCTGATGTGTAGAGCATCAGAGTTCCGGGGCTCGGGTCGGGAATCGGGTCGGCCGACTCCGACGCGAGCACGTCGTCGTAGGGCTCGGCGATCTCGATCGTGATGCCCACGGTGAGCACCGTCGTGAGCGTGGAAGCATGACGGCGGGCCAGTTCGACGGCCGGCCCGACGTCGGCGTCGACGACGAGCACGCGCGACTCGCTGTCGTCGACGATGTACGACATCTCGTCGGCGGTGAGGTGCCAGTTGATCGGTGTCAGGTGGAAGCCGGCGCGCCGGCACGCGGCCCAGACCTCGACGAACTCGGGCCGGTTGCGCATCACGAGCGCCACGCCGTCGTCCTCGCGCAGTCCCCTGGCCCGCATCGCCCGCACGAGCTGGTTCGCGTGGCCGTCGAACTGTGCGAACGTCCGGTTCCCGTACGGGGAGATGATCGCGGCGCGTTCAGGTACCGTCGTCGCCCAGTACGCGACCGCGCGGCCCTCGGCGGTGGAGCGAGCCTGCAGATCCGGGTCGGTCACGCCGGAACTGTAGGCCCCGCCATACACATCTACGCTCGCAACGCCCGCAGCGGTCCGGGCGAAGGGGAGGTGGTTCCGTGGATCCGGATGGGGCGCGTCGAGTGTGGCAGTTCGCGGAACCGATCCACGCGGTCTCGTACTTCGCACCCGAGACCCGCGCCGCGACCGACGCGCTCGGGTTGCGGGGCGGCTGGATGAGCTACTTCGGCTGTCGTGCCGCGCCCCTCGGACGGGTGGGTGCCCCGGTCGTGGCCGCGACGTTCTACAACTTCCACCCGGCGATGGTCGCCCGGGCCATTCCGGATGCGTGGGACAGGGCCACCCCGGAACGACTGCTCGACGCCCGGCTCGGAGCCGTGGGAGACGCGCTCGAGCGGATCCTCGGCGACGAGGTCCGGGCGCCCGGGCTCGGCCGCACCGCCGAGCTCGCCGGACGAGCGGCCGACGCGTGCGAGACCGTCGGACGGGCGCTGGCCGCCGCCAACGCCGGGGTCACGCGGTCGGCGGTCCCGCACCTCGCGTTGTGGCAGGCATTGACGACGTTGCGCGAACACCGCGGCGACGGTCACGTCGCAGTGCTGCTCGACCACGGGGTCGCTCCGTGTGAGGCGCTCGTGCTGCAGGGGGCGACAGGGCGTTCGCCGACCGACCGTCTCCGCGCCAATCGGGGTTGGCCCGACACGGAGTGGTCGGCTGCGGCCGACGCGCTGAAGAACCGTGGATGGATCGAGGCCGACGGATCGATCAGCGATGTCGGAGCCCGCGTGCGCGACGAGATCGAGCACGACACCGACCGCCTCGCGCTCGGGCCCTACCGCTCGGTCGGCGACGACGCGACCGACGATCTCGTCGTCGGACTCCGCCCCCTCGCGGCGTGGGTGATGTCGGCCGGTGCGGTTCCGGCGGCCAACAACATGGGTTTACCGTGGCCGCCCGTCCTAGCCGACTGAAAGGTCTACGGTCAGCCGGGTCGGACTGCGCCGACCGGGCTGCCGTAGATCGGGCCTTCCTTCACGAAGCTCCCGGTCTGCGGGGCGTAGATCACGTTGCCGCCGCCCGTGTACATCGCGACATGGTTGCTCCCACCCGGACCCCAGAAGAGGAGGTCACCTGGTTGGAGCGCATCGAGGGGTACACGCGGGAACATGGTGTACTGCGCGCCCGAGTAGTGGGGCATCGACACGCCGCCGGCCTGCCACGCTCGCAGGGTGAGGCCGGAACAGTCGAAGGTGTCGGGGCCCGCGGCTGCGTACTGGTAGGGCTTGCCGAGCTGTGACCGGGCGAATGCGATCGCGGCCCCGGCGCCACCCGACGCCGCCGGTCCGGCCCAGTTCCCACCCGACGAGCCACCCGACGAGCCGCCCGACCGGGGCGAGCTCGCCGCCGCAGGCCGGGGCGTGGTGATGGCGCGCGCCCGAGCGGCGGCTTCGGCCTGACGTCGTTGCTCTTCCTGTTGCACCAAGGTCGCGAGCTCACCTTGGACCTGACCGAGGAGGTCGGCCTGCTGCGCGTTCGCGGCTTCGATCTCGGAGCGCGACGCTTCGATGCGTTCCTGTTCCGCGCTGGCCTGGGCGATCGCAGCGTCGAGTTCGGTCTGACGGGACGCGAGTTCGTCCTCTGCGTTGCGGAGCTGAGCGACCAGCTTGTTCTGGGTGTTCGACGCGGCGGCCGCGTACTTGGCCCGGGCGCCGAGCTCGCGTGCATTGCCGACGTCGATCGCGTCGAGTGGTGAGGATGACCCACCACCCTTGTACGCGTTCACGGCGCGCTTGCTCAGCAACCCGCGGAGTCGGCTCCGCTCGGCCTGCGCGGCTTCGATGCGTTGCTGCGCATCGTCGCGTGTCGCTTGTGCCTGGTCGCGTCGGTAGCGCGCGCCGTTCGCTTCCTCGGAGAGCGCGTCGATCTTTCGACCGTTGGTGTCGATCTGCGACTGCAACGCGGCAGCCTCGGCGCGCTTGTCGTCGACGGGTGCGGCCGACGCGATGGCCGTCGGGGCCAACGACGCCGCCAGGGCGGCGACGAGCAGAAGTGGGATCAGCCGAATGGGCCGGTGGTTCATGTGGGGACTCCCTGGGACGATGCCGCGGTCGGTCCTTGCTGAACACGGTCCGGTGACGTCCTGTCGGCCGGCGTGAGACCCGATGAGCCTAGGACACCCTCGCGGCCGGCGTCCCGCGGGGTCGTCGCGGCTGAATCGACGCATTTGTCCGAAAAAACCGGCCTCAACTCGGGTGGGCGGATGCCGACACTGGTGAGAACCGGGCAGGGAAAGATACGAGATCGATTTGCAGACCGAACCCACACAGACGATGACCCTGCGGTCGTTTGCCTTCGACCGCCTGAGTGCGATCGCCGCGGTGCGCGACGAGTCCGGCACGATCGTCGATACGAACGAAGCCTGGCGACTCTTCGCCCATCTCAACGACGGTTCGTCGATGAGCACCGGTACCGGGGTCAACTACCTCGACGTGTGCGAGCGCGCCGCAGAGGCGGGCGTCGATGCAGCGTCTTCGGTCGCCTCCGGCCTGAATCAGATTCTCGCTGGTGAGCGCGAACACTTCGACTTCGAGTACCCGTGTCCGTCGCCGAGCCAGGATCGCTGGTTCATGCTGCAGGCGTCGTCGGCGCCGGTCTCCGATGGGGGTGGCGTCGTGCTCTTCCACGTCGACATCACCGGTCGCAAGATGTTGGAAGCCAGCCTCGGTGAGCTGGCCGAGCACGATGAGCTGACCGGGCTCCCCAACCGCCGCGCCGCAATCCGGTTCATCCGGGAGCAACTGACCGACGCTCGGTACTCGGCCGTGTCGCTCTGGGTGCTGTTCCTCGATCTCGACGGCTTCAAGTCGGTGAACGACACCCACGGGCACCACGTCGGCGACGAGCTTCTCGCGCAGGTCGCAGTTCGTGCGCGTCGTACCGTGCGCGACGGAGACCTCCTGGCTCGGTTCGGCGGCGACGAGTTCGTGCTCGCCTGCCCCGACCTCCAGGAAGACGAAGCGAACGCGATCGCGGCCCGGTTGCGCGCGGTGATGGCCGAGCCGTTCCAGGTCGGGGCAGCCGAGGTCGTCATCGGCGCCTCGGTCGGCCTGGCTTCGAGCGAACCCGCTTCGACCGTCGACTCTCTCCTCGAGGCAGCCGACCGTGGGATGTACGTCGACAAGCGTCGACGACGCGGTCGTCGCGATTCGACTGAATGATCTTCTCGCTGTCACCCGCGACGCCCTCGGGTGCGTCTGTCGGAGTGACAACTCATCGAGGAGGTAGCTGTGGGGAACAACAGGAGAGCCCGACGTTGGCTGGTCACGGGCGTGGTGGGAGTGCTCGGTGCATCGGGACTCGTCGGAGTGGCGGCCGCGGCCGGAAGCCCGGCATCGGTCACGCGGGGCGAACTCGTTCCGTTCGCCGCCGGAGCAGATGGTTCGACCTCGGGTCGGGCATTCATGATCCGGACAACGCACGGTTCGACGGTCGTGCAACTGCACGCTCGTGGACTCATACCGGGGCGGCAGTACGCCTCGCATGTGCACGCGGCCCCCTGTGGAGTCGGTGATGCCGACGGCCACTACAAGCACGATCCCGCCGGTGCGCCGACGCCACCGAACGAGATCTGGCCCGGTGGCGGCCCGTTCGTCGCGAGCCGAGCGGGGACCGCGAGCGAGCGAGCCGTCGCCGACTTCGTGGCCGGCGCGAATGCCGTCTCCGTCGTCGTGCACGACCTCTCACTCCCGTCCACTGCGAACAAGATCGCGTGCGCCGATCTCGGCGGTGCGGTGCGATAGCTGCGTCTCGGTCTACCCGTCGCGACCATGCGACGGGCGGCACGGCCATGGCTCGGGCCGTGGGTTCCCGGTGTCCTGATGCCGAGGATCCACGGTCCGAGCAGCGGCGCGTGACCTCGTGGGAGGATCAACCCATGAGCGCCGATGCTTGGGCAAGGCGCATCCGCGACGCGTTGTCTGCTGCGTGTCACCCGGGAGACCCTGGTCGGGCGTCTGTCGGTGCGATGGCGATCAGCGGTTCTCTCTCGCCCTGGTATCTGACGGGCGCGATCTCGGCGGACCGGGGCGCGTCCTCGACGACCACCACCGGTGCCGCGGAGGAGATCGACACCGAGCGCCTCGTCGTCCGACTGTTCGAGCAAGAGGGTCAGTCGCTCGTCCGTCTCGCTCGCATCTTCGTCGACGACCGCAACGCCGCCGAAGACATCGTGCAGGAGGCGTTCATCCGCCTCGCCCGCTCTGCCCACCGGATCAAGGACGAGGCGAAGGCGGCGCCGTACCTGCGCTCGATCGTCTTGAACCTCGCGCGTGACAACAACCGACGCGGGTTGGTTTCGCTCCGTCATCACCTCCCGACCGACGATCGGCGTGCCTCCACCGAAGATGAGATCGAGTTGCGGGAGGACCAGCAGCAGGTGATCGACGCGCTCCGCGAGCTCCCGCTCCGACAGCGCAACGCGCTGGTCCTCCGGTACTACGAAGAGCTCGGAATCGAAGAGATCGCGTCGGCGATGGGGATCTCGCGCAACTCGGTCAAGACGCACCTGCGCCGTGGCCTCGCGGCCCTGGAGGCGCGACTCGGCGATGCCGTCGAACCCGTCGACCCGGGCGGCCAAGTGACCGACGATCAGGGGGTGCCGGCGTGACCGCCGTCGAGCAACGCCTCCGCGACGCACTGTTCGACGAGGCCGAAGGGCTCGACGAGAGCGATGACCTGTTCTCGAGGGTCTCGCTCAGCATCAACGACGACCGGCAGATGCGGCGACAGCGCCGCGCCCGCTTCGCGGTGATCGGCTGCCTCCTCGGTGCCGTCCTGGCCGTCGTGTTCGGAACAACGGAGCGAACGAATGGAGAGCTCGTCATGGACTGGTGGGTCTTGGAGTTGCTGTGGTTCGCGGGCATGGTCTTCCTCGCCCTGTGGCTGGGACCGTTCATCCGACGGTTCGGGAAGAGCTACGCCGCGGATGTGTTCCGGGCGAATCCTCGAACGGGCAAGAGCTTCATCGTCTTGATGGACGTGGCGTACTACCTGATCTTCTTCGCCTTCATCCTCTTCACGGTGCGGTTCGAACCCGACTCGGGGTGGGGTCAGACGGTGAACGCGGCGCAGCTCCAGGCGGTGACCGTGCGCCTCGGGGGGATCCTGCTGATCGTCGGGCTGCTCCACGGGCTCAACGTGCTGATGCTGCCGATCATCGGTCGGATCCTCACCTTGAACCGCCGCCTCGACGAGGACACCCCGCCGCCGACGCGCACCCGTACCGAGTAGCGACGAAGCCGAACCGACCCCATGTTCTTCCTGCTGATCCCCGCCGCGCTCGCGGTGCTGGTGGTCTCCGTGCTCGGGTTCGCCGGGATCGGGCCGCTCACCGACGAACGGCGCGCGGATCGCGATGGCATCCTCGGTGGGATCGGTCCCGCGATCGGACTCGTGATCGGCGCCGGACTCTTCGTGGTTGCCGTGGTCGTAGCGGTCGGCATCACGGGACTGTCGAGCGGGGAAGACGCGTCCGACGCCGGCAGCGATTCGACCACGAGCACGAGCGCACCGGTCGAGCGGTCGGCGGTACCGGTGGCCGGTCCATCGGTCACGCTCACCGCCGAATCGGTTGAAGGCGGCGACTCGACGTTCCCCACGTCGTACGAAGTGGCCGACGGGCTCGCGCCCGACACCGTGCTCTCCGTGCGCGTGGGCGGCTTCGAGCCGTTCGCGTCGGGCATCGCGGAGCAGTGTTCGGGCGGGACCTCGCGCCGGTGTGGCAACGCGATCCCGGTCCAGTTCGACGGCGACGGCACCGCCCGCTTCCAGTACCTGATCGCCGACGACTTCCTCGAGCCGGGGTCGACTGTCGAACGCTGCCGGGTCGACACCGCGGTGTGCACGATCGAAGTGCGGTCATACGACGGCGAGACGGATCGTGAGACCAGCGCGTCGGTCCAGACCGTCTTCGGCGAGGAACTCCCCTCGCCCGGCCGGACGGTGGTGACGCCGTCGACTGGGCTGTCGCTCGAAGGCGAACGAGTCACGGTGGAGGTGTACGACTATCCGCCGGGCGTCGCGGTCACCGCGATGCTCTGTGCCGCGCCCGACGCCTTCGGCCCTCAGTGTGGTGCCCCCGGCCCCACTGCGGTCATCGACGACGGAGCCGACGGGACCGGACGCACGACCCTGGTCGTCTCGCCCGGCCCGGTTGGCCTCGACCGCGTGTCGTGCGCGCGG
>JBBRHS010000118.1:0-8036 GCA_038222385.1 Acidimicrobiia bacterium | reverse complement strand
ACCGAGAACGTCTCGTACTCCTCGGTGACCTTCTCGCCCGAGAGCGCGGCGCGCAGGAAGCGGATCGTGTCGCGCACCCGCTGGTACGGCTTGTCGAACGGGATGCCGTTCCACCGTTCGACGATCACGTTCGACGACGTGCCGAGACCGAGCGCGACGTGGCCCGGTGCCGCGTCGACGAGGCTCGCGACGGTCTGGGCCAAGAGGGCGGGGCCGCGGGTGTACGCAGGGACGACGGCGGTGCCGAGCCGCAGCGAGGGTGTCCACGCGGCAGCGAGCGCGAGCGGCGTGAATGCGTCGTGGCCGTCGGCCTCGCTCGACCAGATGTCGGTGTAGCCGAGGTCGACGAGCTCTTCGAACCAGCTCCGATGCTCGTGGAGCGCAACGCCGTTGAACGGGACGGTGATTCCCCAGCGTTGGACCGGTGTCGTGCTCTCGGGTGTCATCGTTTCGCCTCCTCCAGGTCCTCTCTCCACATGCGGACGATGGTCGACTGGCTCGCGGTGCCGACCAGGGTGCCGTCTTCGGCCCAGAGGTGCACGAGGCCGTGGCCGAACCCGTCGCGCACAGCGTGCACCCGCACGTCGGCGAGCACCCAGTCGGTGGGGACCCTGCTCGCGACGCGCAGGGTGTTGTCGAGGCTGTTGCCGCCGGCACGTTGGCCGAGGGCCTGGCCGATGCCGAACGGCACGTAGTCGCCGACGATCGCGAGTGCACCGGCCGACATTTCGAGCAGCCCCGGCAGCCGGACCCACAGTGACGAGCGTCCGTCGCCGGGCGCTGCGGGGAAGTCTTCCATGTTGCGGGCGTTGGCCAGTCGCATGTCGAGGCGGCTGAGGATGGTGTTCTGGTGGCGGTCGAAGAGTTGACGCGGAGGGCACTCGGCGGGCGGCGGGACGTCGGGCCGGATCGCCCACTCACCGGAGAGGGGAACCGATCGTTCCCCGAGTGCGGCGTTCACGGTGAGGATCTCCTCCCCGTCGGCGCGCGCGACCGCGCGGGCCTGCGAGATCTGATGGCCCCGCACCACTTCGTCGATGGTGATGTCGAGGATCGACGGCGGCCGCGCGTACGAGAGGTACTGCGCGGTCGCCCACACCGTCGGCCGTCCGGTGGTGAGCTCGAGCGCGACGAGGCTGGCACCCAACCCGCAGCCGCCGAAGAGGGTGCCGAGACCGGAGCAGAGTTCGGGCACGACCGGGAGCTGCCAGCGCAACGGGTCGTCGGTCGGCAACAACCCGTAGAAGGCCTGGGCGTCCATCGTCGGAAACCTACAGGCCCGGAGTCGGAACGGTTCCGGTCAGCGGCCTGCCGGTGAGGTTTCCGACGCGCGCGTCGCCGTTCTGATGCGGTACTCCTCGGGGACGCCGTGACGCCGGATCCGCTCGTAGACGAGGATCGCGCCGATCGGGCCCGTGAGCAGCACCGCAGCGACGTACCACCACGACCACCGCATCGCGGGGGTGATCATGATGACCATCGCCGCGAAGGCGAGGACGACCACCCCGTGGAGCGATCCCATCAGCGCCCGACCCGTGTCGTTGCTCGTGATCATGAAGTACAGGAGCACGGAATAGGTGAGGGCTTCGGCCACGCAGACCCCCTGTAGGGCGCGGGCCTTCCGTTCCAGCTCGGACGACGTGGCGTCGACGAAATCGGGCACGGACCGAACGCTAGATGAGACGAAGCGGAGATGCCGTACCGCGCGAACGTGCGTCGGAACGGGTGGTGATCGAGGCATCGGAGCGTGAGTCGACCAGGAGATCCGAAATGGAGCTGGTACGCAACCGGGGAGCTGCCACCATCTCTGGATGCAACAGGGGGAAGAAACCTCGGAGGTCGTGCTCGAGGCTCGTGGCCTCGTGAAGGACTACGCCCGCGCCCGGGCGGTCGATGGAGTCGACCTCCTCGTGCACACGGGTGAACGGGTCGCACTGCTCGGACCGAATGGTGCGGGGAAGACGACCACACTCTTGATGGTGCTCGGGGTGATCTCGCCCGACGAGGGCTGGGTCGAGATCAGCGGGCGGCGGCTCGCGCGCGACCGCAGCCGGGCCGCGGAGGAGATCGGTTTCGCCGCCGGCTATCTCCCGTTGGCGGAACGTCTCCGGGTGCGCGAGTACCTGAAGCTGTACGGCCAGTTGTACGGGCTGCGTGACCCGCGACCAGAGATCACCGCGGGCCTCGAGCGGTTCGGGATCCCGCATCTTGGCGATGCGATGGGAACGGAGCTGTCATCGGGTCAGCGCACGCTGGTGGGCATCGTGCGCGCCACCTTGCACCACCCGCGCCTGCTCGTGCTCGACGAGCCGACGGCCTCGCTCGATCCCGATGTCGCCCTGAGGGTCCGGACCGGGCTCCGTGAGCTCTCCGATGACGAGGGCACCGCGCTGCTGGTCACCAGCCATGACATGGCCGAGGTCGAACGGCTCTGCGATCGGGTGGTGTTCGTCGCCGCGGGGCGGATCGTGGCGAACGGCTCACCGAAAGACGTCGCGGCAACCTACGGACGGGGAGATCTCGAGAGCGTGTTCCTCCACCTGGCCGCGGAGCGACCGGCTGCCCGGCCTCACGCGGTCCCGGCACCCGACCCGGATCGGGGAGCCTGATGGTCGCCGATACGCTCGGGACCAGCTGGTTGCGGATCCGCGCGATCGCCCATCGACACGCTTACGTCCTCGTCCGCTCTCCACATCGGCTCTTCGACGTCACCCTGTGGCCGTTGGTCGACGTGTTGCTGTTCGGTTCGATCGCCACCTTCGTGAACAGCGGCCAAGCGACCACCGGCGCGAAGGCCGCCAGCTATCTCCTCGCGGGCATCGTGTTGTGGCACGTCGTGTACCAGTCGCAGATCGCGGTGAGCACCGGCTTTCTCGAGGAGACGTGGTCGCGCAATCTCCTGAACCTGATGGTCACACCGATTCGCGAGTGGGAGTACGTCGCGGGTGTCGCGTTGTTCGGAATGCTGAAGCTCGCGATCGGTATCGGCGTGATGGTGATCGGTGCGCTGCTCTTCTTCTCGTTCGACGCGTCGACACTCGGGTTCGGCATCGTGCCGATCGCCGCGGTGTTGTTGCTCGTCGGGTGGAGCATCTCGTTGTTCGTGATCGGGATCGTGTTGCGGTGGGGTAGCGGTGCCGAAGCACTTGCCTGGGGAGTGATGTTCGTGGTGATGCCGCTGTCGGGCATCTTCTATCCGGTGAGCGCGTTGCCGGCGTTCCTGCAACCCGTTGCTTTGGCGTTGCCGACGACGCACGCGTTCGCCGCGTTGCGCACGCTCGTCGACGGCGGCGGACTCGATTGGACGCAGCTCGGGATCGCCACCGTGAGCGCTCTGATCCTCGCCGCGCTGTCGGTGTGGTTCCTGGTGCGGATGTTGTCGCTGTTCCGGCGTCGCGGGTACGCCACCCGCTATTCCTGAGCCGGGTTCGGAGTTTCGAAACGCTCTGACCTGCGCAAACGCCGCGATGATTCGACTGACTCAGGGGTCGTCCGCGTAGCCTGATCGCTCACCCCGAAACGCAGCGTGTTGGAACGCGCGCGCCGAGGCTGGGAGGCCTCCCCACATGAGCATGGATGCTGGATCGACGCGCGTGTCGATCGGAACCTGCACGCGCACCCTGATCGCCCTGTTCGTCGTCACCGTGACGCTCGTCGTCGGTGCGGCGCCGGCGGGCGCGGCGGCGAAGGAACAGGACACCGGTCGCCGCACGCAACGCGACGCTCCCGACGAGACGCGCAACGAGGTGAGGACCGAGATCGGTCAGCCCGCGACCGTCGTCGTCGACCGCGTCGAACAGTCGATGCGTGAATCGATGGCGCTCTCGGCGTTCACCGTGGCCGTGCTCGACGCGCGTCGAAGGGCCGCGGAAGCCGAGCAACTGCGTGCCACGCTCGCATGGGTCGCGGGAGTGGAAGCGGCGCGTACAGAGAAGGCGGCGCGCGACGCGATCTGGGATCGCATCGCCGTGTGCGAGACCGCTGGGAACTGGTCCATGCGGGGATCGCGCTACTCCGGAGGCGTCGGGTTCGCGAACTCGACCTGGAACGCGTTCGGTGGTCAGGAGTTCGCCTCGAATGCAGGTCTCGCGACGCGTGAACAGCAGATCATCGTGGCCGAGCGGGTCTACGACTACGGCGGCTACACCGGTTGGGGCTGCGCCTACACGATCGGCCTGCTCTCGCGGTAGCTCACCGGTTCGGACCCTGGGTGGCATGTCCGGGGGCACCGTCGGCTCGGCTGCTTCTCGTGCTCGCTCTGCAGGCCCTATGGTCGCGCGCCGTGGAACACCTGCGCATCGGCATCCTCGGAGCCGCCAAGATCGCCCCCTCGGCGCTGGTCAAGCCGGCCCGGGCCGTCCCGGAGGTCGAGGTGTACGCGGTTGCGGCGCGCGACGCGGCCCGCGCCGCGAAGTTCGCCGCGAAACACGGGATCGGGCGGGTCCACGATTCCTACGCGGCGCTCCTCGACGATCCGGCCGTCGACGCCGTGTACAACCCGCTTCCGAACGGCCTGCACGGGGAGTGGACGATCAAGGCCCTCGAGGCCGGTAAGCACGTGCTCTGCGAGAAGCCCTTCACCGCGAACGCAGACGAAGCCGAAGCGGTCGCGGCGGTCGCCGAGGGCAGCGGCAAGGTGGTGATGGAGGCGTTCCACTGGCGGTACCACCCGCTCGCCACCCGCATGCGCGAGATCGTCACGAGCGGGGTGCTCGGCGACGTCCGTCGCATCGAGACCACGATGTGCATCCCACTGCCGTTCCCGAAGGACATCCGGTACCGCTACGACCTCGCCGGCGGGGCGACGATGGACGTGGGTTGCTACGCGATCCATCAACTCCGGTTCCTCGCCGACGCCGAGCCCACGGTGACGAGTGCGCACGCGCGCCTCGCGAAGCCCGAGGTCGATCGCTGGATGCAAGCCGACCTTGCGTTCGACGACGGCCGGACGGGTCGCATCACCTGCGCGCTGTGGTCGGCGACCCCACTCAAGCTCTCGATCCGGGTGTCGGGTGACCAGGGTGAGATGTCGGTCTTCAATGCCACCGGGCCGCAGTTCTTCAACCGGGTCACCGTCCGGGCGCTGGCGGGCACGACGAAGGAGCGGGTCCGCGGCGGGCCGACCTATGAGTACCAACTGCAGGCGTTCGCCGACGCGGTGCTGCGGGGTGGGCCGGTGCTCACCCCGCCGTCGGACTCGATCGCGAACATGCGGGTGATCGACGCCGTGTACGACGCCGCCGGATTGGCGCGTCGCGTCGGATCCGGGACCACACCAGGAGGAGCAGGATGAACGCGATCGACGGGCTCGACACCGAGCGGGCCGCGGTCTATCTCGCCCGGGTCCGATTCGGGATCGGGCTCGCCCTCTTCGCCTCGCCCGGAGTGGCCGCGAAGATCTGGGCCGGTCGCGAGTGGGACGGTCGCGGCGCGCGCCTGTTCGCTCGTACCACCGGCGTCCGGGAAGCTGCGCTCGGCGCCGGTGCGTCGATCGCCATCGGCCAGGGAAGCGGCGGTGGCGACTGGGTGTCGATGTTGGCGATGTCGGATGCCGGTGATGCAGTGGTGAGCCTCCTCACTCCGGGCCTGCCGGTCCGGGCTCGGCTGATCGGCGTGTTCGCCGCGGCGTCGGCGGTCGTCCACCTGAAGCTGGCGCGTGACCTCGCGGCCGCCGAAGCGAGATAGCGGACGGAACCGGGTTGTCCGGCATGTCGGTCCGGGGTCGGTTGCTGGTCGCGACGCCACAGCTCACCGACCCGAACTTCTCCCGGACGGTGGTCCTGATCGTCGAGCACGACCGCGACGGCGCCTTCGGTGTCGTCGTGAACCGGCCGACCGACTCGCGGGTGGCCGACGCACTCGAACCGTGGGCCGACGTGGCGTCGGCTCCGGCCGTCGTGTTCCGGGGCGGACCCGTGAGCCTCGACCAGGCCATCGGGCTCGCGATGCGCGACGGCGCGACGCCGGGCCCGGGTTGGGCGCCGCTCTTCGGGAGCCTCGGCTGCGCCGACCTCAGTGCTGGCCCGACCGCACCGGCGTTCCAGCGACTCCGGGTCTTCGTGGGTTCCTCGGGATGGGGGAGCGGCCAGCTCGAGCGCGAGATCGAAGAGGGTTCCTGGTTCGTCGTCGATGCCGAACCCGAAGCCGACGTTTTCAACGCGGATCCGCATCGGCTCTGGGCCGCCGTGCTCCGGCGCCAGCCGGGTCGAATCGCGTGGTTCGCCAACGCGCCCGAGGACCTTTCGGCCAACTGACGATCCCGTACGCTCCGCGTCTCCCGGTGAACATGCGCCTGGGGAACCGGCGCCGCCCGTCGTCTGATCGACCCCGTGCCGTAACGTCAGCGACGTTGCGCGCACAATGGACGACGACGAAAGGAAGCCCCCATGGCGTTCTGGTCCCGCAGCACCGAGATCCCCACCGCCGAGACCGCCCTTCCTGGTCGGTCGACGTCGATGCCCGTTCCCGACGCGCACTTCGTGTCGGACCGCGCGCTGACCCCGCCCTACCCCGACGGCATGCAGCAGGCGATCTTCGCCATGGGCTGCTTCTGGGGCGCGGAGCGCACGTTCTGGCAGACCGAGGGCGTGTACGTCACGGCGGTCGGCTACATCGCGGGCCCCACGCCGAACCCGACCTACGAAGAGGTGTGCTCCGGTCGGACCGGCCACACCGAGGCGGTGCTGGTCGTCTTCGACCCCACGGTCGTCCCGTACGACGAGCTCCTCACGGTCTTCTGGGAGCAACACAACCCGACCCAGGGGATGCGGCAGGGCAACGACATGGGCACCCAGTACCGGTCGGGGATCTACACCACCGACGACGCGCAGCAGCAGGCGGCCGAAGCCTCCCGGGCCGCGTACCAGTCCGAGTTGGAGCGGGCGGGATACGGCGCGATCACGACCGAGGTCATCCCGGCGACTGAGTTCTACTTCGCCGAGGGCTACCACCAGCAGTACCTCGCCAAGAACCCCGGCGGCTACTGCGGCCTCGGCGGCACCGGCGTCTCCTGCCCGACGGGCCTCGCGGCCGGCTGAAGCGCACCACGGCGCGGGCTCTCCGCCGCGGGCCTGGGCGCCACCCGTCCGGCGAAGGAGCGGAGCCCGCGGACACTGTCGCGCGGCTGCCGGTGCGGTCGAGCAGGCGGAGTGCAGTCGACCATCCAGTAGGTTCGGCGGCGTGACTCTCCGTGTCGCGCTTGTCGGCGGACCGATGTACGACGGTCTCTACGAGATCCTCGCCGATCACGACGTGGAGATCGTCGTGCAGGCCCCGCACCCGGAGTTGAACCGCGCGGTCGCGGCGATGGTCGCGTCGGGAGAGCGCGTCGACGTGGTCTCGACGCATTCGAAGTACGCGCCGTCGCAGAGCGCCTGGCTCCATCCGCTCGACGATCTGCTCGACGTGGGTGCGCTGGCGCCGAAGGCAGTGGAGCTGTGTCGTTTCCGCGGCTCGTTGTTCTGCGCGCCTCGCAACGTCGACGTGCGCGTCGTCTGGGCGAACCCTGATGTCGTCGTCCCCACGACCTGGGAGCAGCTGGTCGATTCCGACGTCGTCTTCGGGTTCCCCGGTCGCGAATCGGGTCTGTTCGGCACGTTCTTCGAGCTGGTGGTGAGTCACGGTGGCGCGCTGTTCGATGCTGATCTCCGTCCGACGATGCAGACATCCGAGTGTCGGGCCGCCCTCGTGACCCTCGTGACGCTCGCGGCGCGGGCGCCGAACGCCCTCACGGGCTGGCACTACGACGAGGTCGACGACGCGCTCGGGTCGGGGACCGTGGCCCTGGCCGCGGCCTGGCCCGGCGCCACGGCGACGCTCCGGGCGGCCCGGCCCGGTCTCGAACCGCATCCGTACCTCGCCGGCCCGGTCGGCATCCGGTCGTACGCGGGGTGTCACGGATGGGGGATCCCGCGGACGTGTGCCGACCAGGGTGGCGCGGTCGCCCTGCTCGAGGTCCTCACCTCAGCGCGCGCCAACGCGCTCGAGGCGGCGAGCGGAGCCGTGTGCGCACACGTCGAGGTGTTCGCGGGCGTGAC
>JBBRHS010000117.1:0-8241 GCA_038222385.1 Acidimicrobiia bacterium | reverse complement strand
AGACCGCCATCATCGAGACCACCGCGTCGGGCCCGTTCGCGACCTGCACCGCGACCGCGTGACCCGGTTCCACCCCGGAACCGGTGAGCGCCGCCGCAAGGGTTCGCGTGGCGCCGCGCGCCGCGCCGGCCGTCAACGTCGCGTGCTCCCCGATCAGCAACGGCTCCGGATCGGCGAACGGGTGCTCGAGCAGAAGCGACGCGAGGTTCACGCGGCAGGCGGATCTTCCGGCGATACGAGCGGTGCCCAGTTCAGATCTCGCTTCTCGGCGAACGCGCGCGGCCCCTCCTCCTGGTCGGGGTGTCCCCACAATGCGGCGAGGTGCTGCGCGCCGGCGCGGCACGCGTCGGTGAGCCCGAGCTCGAGCGCGCCCCACAACGCCTTCTTGGTGGCCGCCATCGCCGCCGGGGAGTTCTTGGCGATGGTCTCGCCGAGCTCCTGCGCCCGCTCGCGGAGCCGGTCCGGCGGATCGACGACCTCGCTGAGCATCCCCAGCTCCCGGGCCCGCTCGGCCGACATGCGTTCGTACTTGCCCATGAACGCCATCCGCATGACCGCCTCGACGGGCATCTTGCGGATGAGGCCGATCGCCTCGATGGCGACCACCTGGCCCACCGACACGTGCGGGTCGAAGAACTGCGCGTCGCTCGCGGCGATCACGATGTCGGCGTCGGCGACCCAGTGGAACCCTCCGCCCGCACAGATGCCATTCACAGCCGTGATCACCGGCTTCCACACCTGTTGGTGCCACGCGGTGAAGTGGAGGTCGAACTGCTCCACGCTCTCGCGGTAGCGCTCCATCCCCTGCCCGTCGCTCGCGAGCTCGGTCACGTCGACGCCGGTTTGGAACGCGCGCCCCTCCCCGGTGTGCACGATGACGCGGACCGCGGGATCGCGGTCGAGCTCCGTCCACGCGTCGGCGAACTCGTCGCGCATCGCGGCGTTCATCGCGTTGAGCTGCGCGGGCCGGTTGTTGATCAACCACCCGACAGGACCCTCCCGCTCGACGATCAGGTGCTCGTAACCGCCGCTCGGGCTCATGATCGGGGGACGTCCTGCCAGGGAGTCTCGCGGTACGGGTCGGGCTCGCGCGGAAGGCCGAGCACCTTCTCGCCGACGACGTTGCGGTTCACCTCGCTCGTCCCACCTTCGATCGTGTTGGCTCGGCTGCGGAGCATCCCGCGCACCTCGTACGGCATACCCCCGGCCCACGCCTCCAGATCCGCCGGGTAAGGACCCTCCCACGCCGCTGCACCAGCGCCGAGCAGGTCGGTGGCGAGGAGCTGGATCCGCTGGTTGAGCTCACCCTGGTGGATCTTGCCGATCGAGGCAGCCGGGCCCGGATGGCCGCCGGCCTTCACCGTGGCCCGCACCCGCTGGTTCGTCCAGCCCCGGATCCGCTCCTCGCTGTAGACGCGCATGAGGTCCTGGCGGATCCGCACGTCGCCGGCGCGGCCGGTCTCCGTCGCGAGCCGGAGGAGCCGCTCGCTGCCCGCGCCGCCGATGCGGTCGACGCCACCCGATCCGGATCCGGCGACCATCTGGCGCTCACCGGCCAGGGTCGCGCTCGCGACGCGCCAGCCGTTGTCGACCGCGCCGACGCGACACGTGTCGGGGATGCAGACATCGTCGAGCCAGACCTCGTTGAAGTCGACCTCGCCGCCGATGTGCCGCAACGGTCGTACTTCGACGCCCGACAACCGCAGGTCGACGAGGAAGTACGTGATCCCCCGCCGCTTCGGCACGTTCGGGGCGGTGCGGGCGAGGCACACCGCGAACTCCGAAGAGTGCGCCCACGTGCTCCACACCTTCTGCCCCGTGAGCACCCACTCGTCGCCGTCGCGCGTCGCGCGCATCGCGAGCGACGCGAGGTCGGACCCCGCGCCGGGTTCGCTGAACATCTGGCACCAGCGCTCCTCGTTGCGCACCAGCGGCGGCAGGAACCGCAGCCGTTGCTCCTCGGAGCCGTACGCGAACAGCGCGGGCGCGGTGTTGTTGATCCCGAGCGGGTTGAGCCGACCGAGGTTGTAGGGCGCGAGCACCCGTTCCGCCGCCTGCGCCTGCTCGACGGTGAGGTCGAGGCCGCCGTACTCCACCGGCCAGGTCGCGACGGCCAGGCCGGATCCGGCGAACACCGGGTACCACTCCTCGTACGCGGCGCGCGGGCGCACGGCCCGGATCGCGGCCCGCCCACGGGGTGCGGCGTCGCGCCAGGCCCCGGGAACGTGCTCGGCGACCCACGCCTCGACCCGCGTCCGGACGTCGGCGAGGGAGGCGGACCGATCGAGGGCCGCACGGCCCGACTGCGGAGGAGTTGTCATCGAGAGCGCCACCGTAATCTGTCCCTAGAATGATCGTTCAGTCGATTGAGCCGCCGCCCGCGGATCCGGTCGGGCGGGCGCGAGAGGATCCTGGGGTGAGCGTAGAGGCGACGGGCATCACCGACGCGGGGGTGGCGGAGCTGCGGCGCCGGATCGGGGTCGCCCATCCCCACCCGCAACCGCCCCACTACCGCTTCCCGAACGAGGACGCGTTCCGTCACGTCGCCGAGTCGTACGGCGACGACAACCCACTCTGGTGCGACCCCGAATACGCCGCCGCGAGCCGGTGGAGTGGGTCGCTCGCGCCGCCGCACCTCGTCGGCGGCGACACCCTCATCGGCACCGACGAGGTGACGAGCCTCGACCCTGACACCAAGGTGCTGCTGCGCGGCGATCCGCTGCGTGGCGCGCACGCGTTCTACTCGGGGAGCTTCCGGGAGTGGTGGCAACCGCTGCGATCCGGCGTGCAGGTGACCCGACGCAACGCGCTCGTCGGCGTGCACGACAAGCACAGCGAGTTCGCGAAGCGGGCCGTCCACGAGTGGACTGCCGAAGTCTTCGCGGCAACGGGTGGTCCCGTCCTCGCCGCGCAGGACCGGCTGATGATCCGCACCGAGCGCGAGCAGGCCAAGCAGCACGGGAAGTACGACGACACCGAGATCCGGCCCTACACCGACGACGAGCTCGCGCGTATCGACGAGCAGTACGCAGGCGAGCCGGCCGCGCGACGCGGCGCCGACCCCCGCTGGTGGGAGGACGTCGAGGAGGGCGACGACGTCGGCCCGCTGGTCAAGGGACCGCTGCGCGTCACCGACATGGTGTGCTGGCACGTCGGCATGGGCATGGGCCTCTACGGGGTGAAGCCGCTCCGCCTCGGCTACCAGCAGCGTCAGCGCGTGCCCCGGTTCTTCCGACCCGACGACCTCAACGTTCCCGACGTGCAACAGCGCGTGCACTGGGACGCCGAATGGGCGAAACGCGCCGGGAATCCGGCCATCTACGACTACGGCCGCATGCGCGAGACCTGGCTCGTCCACCTCTGCACCGACTGGATGGGCGACGACGCCTGGCTCTGGAAGCTCGACTGCCAGTTCCGGAAGTTCAACTACGTGGGCGACACCCACTGGCTGCGCGGGCGCGTGACCCGTCGGTACCTCGCCGAGGGTGACCGACCCGCCGTCGACCTCGACGTCTGGGGCGAGAACCAGCGGGGTGAGACGACCACACCCGGTCACGCGACCGTCCTCCTGCCGAGCCGGGAGCACGGCGCAGTGCATCTCCCCGATCCACCCGGACTCGGACGCACCGCGCAGGGCGCGCTCGATGCGCTCGTCGAACGCTTCGCCGCCCAGGAGGCGTCATGACCACCGAAGGCTTGCTCATCGCGCGCGACGGACCCGTCCTTCGCCTCACGCTCGACCGGCCGGGGCGCAAGAACGCGCTGACCGACGACATCGTCCTCGCGCTGATCGCCGAGTTCGACGGGGCAGGTCTCGACGAGTCTGTGCGGGTGATCGCACTCTCCGGTTCCGGCGACGACTTCTGCTCCGGGTTCGACCTCGGGCAGCGATCGGGCTCTTCGGGCGACGTACGACCCCGGGTCGGTTCGGTCCAGCGTCGGATGCAGACCCACGTCAACCGGCTCATCCCCGTGATGCTCGAGAACCAGGTCCCGGTCG
Organism: Acidimicrobiia bacterium; assembly: GCA_038222385.1. Lineage (GTDB taxonomy): Bacteria > Actinomycetota > Acidimicrobiia > IMCC26256 > JANYLB01 > JANYLB01. The sequence goes on along the minus strand of JBBRHS010000117.1, from coordinate 4,241 downwards.
TCGCCGCCGCGACCGGATGGTCGATCGGCCTCGGCCTCAACCTGCTGCTCGCGTCCGACTTCGCCGTCGTGGCCGACGACGCGCGGCTGCGGGCCCCGTTCACGTCGTTCGGGTTCACGCCCGACTCCGGCGCGTCGTGGCTGCTGCCCCGCCTCGTCGGCGTCGCCCGGGCGAAGGAGATGCTCCTCCTCGGCCGCACCGTCGACGGCGCGAAGGCCGCCGACTGGGGCCTCGTCCACCGCGCCGTTCCCTCCGCCGACGTGGCCGCCACGGCCGCCGAACTGGTCGACGAGCTGGCTCGGTCGGCCACCGTCGCCGTCGGCCTCACGAAGACGCTCGTGCAACGCGGCCTCACCACCGACCTCGCCCACCAGCTCGCCGACGAGGGTCTCGCCATGGAGCTCTCGAGCCGCAGCGAAGACTTCCGCGAGTACGCCGCAGCTCGCCGTGAGAAGCGCGAACCCGACTTCCAGGGCCGCTGACGCGGTCCGCCGACCCCGCCTACGCTCTTTGGCGTCGCTGTCCGACAACTATTGGTGTCCGGCGACGCCAAAGAGCGGTCGGGGTCAGAGGCGGCCGCCGGTGTCGAGGTCGTCGGGGACCCAGCTGGGGTTGCGACGTTCCTTGAACGCGGCGTAGCCCTCGGCCATCTCGTCGGCGGTGAAGCTCGCTTCCATCGACATGCGGTCGTAGCGGCCGTACTGCAGCTCGATGACGCGCTTCACCGCGCGGCGCGCCTCGGGCGCGGCCCGGGCGCACCAGGCGAGCGCATCGCGGGCCTCCGCGAGGAAGGAATCGTGGGGTGCGACGCGGGCAACGAGGCCCCAGTCGACGGCTTCGGGCGCGCTGAGTGTGCGGCCGGTGAGCAGGAGATCGCGGGCGCGGGCCGGACCGACCTGGCGCGGGAGTAGCTCGGCGAAGTTGGTGTCGGCGATGCCGCGGAACAGTTCAGGGACCCGGAACGTCGCCTGCTCGCTCGCGACGGTCACGTCGGCGAGCATCGCCAGCATCATCCCGCCACCCTGGGCGACGCCGTTCACCGCGCACACGATCGGCTTCGAAGACGTGCGGAACGCCTCGTAGGGCGCCATGTCCATGCCGAGGAGCGTGGGGAAGCCCCAGTCGTCGTCGCCACCGCCGGCCAGGTCGCCGCCGGGGATGAAGAAGTCGCCGGTGCCGGTGAGCAGCAGGCCGACGAGATCGGGATCGCCGTTGACGAGATCGATCGCGTACCGCACCCCGAAGTACATGGCCGGGGTCATGGCGTTGCGCGCCTGCGGCCGGTCGACGGTGACGATCGCGAGCGAACCCTCGCGCTCGAACCTCAGGTACGGCGTGCCGAGCCAATCACCTTCCGGCGGTCGTGGTGAGTCCGTCATGTCAGCGCCTCTCGCCCATCATCGCTTCTCGTAGGTGACGCCACTCGTGTCGAGGTCCCAGGTCGCCTCGGTGACGCCTTCGTCACGCAGCTCACGCTTCAGGACCCGGCCGACGGGACTGCGTGGGAGCTCGGCGCGGAACTCGATGTAGCGCGGGAGCGCGAAGTACGGGAGCTCCTCCACACACCAGCGGAACAGATCCTCCTCGGTGACCGACGCGTCGGTCACGAGCACCGCCGTGATCTTGAGGTCGTCCTCGGTGATCTCGCTCGGCACCGCGTGCACCACCACGTCGGCGATGGCTTCGTGCTTCACGAGGATCGCCTCGACCTCGAAGCTCGAGATGTTCTCGCCGCGGCGGCGCAGGTAATCGGCCTTGCGGTCGACGAAGAAGAGATAGCCGTCTTCGTCGATGCGGCCGATGTCGCCGCTGTGCAACCAGAGGTTGCGCATCGTGACGAGCGTCGCCTCCGGCCGGCCCCAATAGCCCTCGAACATCACGTGCGGACGCTTCGGGCGCAGGACGATCTCACCGTCGGTACCGCGCGGTACCTCACGGTCGTCGTCGTCGAAGATGCGCACGTCGAAGTACTCGTCGTTGATCACACCGGCCGCGTTCGGCCGCTGCTCGACGCCGAGCGGCGTCCACGACGGCAGGCTCGCCTCGGTCATGCCGTACGCGCCGCTGAACACGTCCAATCCGAACCGCTCTCGGAGCTTCCGGTCGATTTCCACCGGCATCGGCGCCGCACCGATCAGGCGCATCGTCGTGTTCGCCTCGGGCGCACCCGAGTTCGGCATGTCGGGGCGAGGGTCGTCGTTGGCGAGGAGGTACGCCATCGATCCCAGCAGCGAGACGACGGTGCCACCCACCCGGTTGATCTCGGGCCAGAAGCCCGACACCGAGAACTTCCCCGAGATCGCAGAGGCTCCGCCCGCGACCAGCGCGCCGACGAGTCCGGTCGTGAGCGCGTTGAAGTGGAACAGCGGTAGGGGCGTCCAGAGCACGTCGTCGGCCGTCCGCCGCCAGCAGGTGGCGATCTGGGTGCTCAACGCCACGTGGTAGTTGTGGCTCAACATGCAGCCCTTCGACGGGCCGGTCGTGCCACCGGTGTAGACGATCGTCGCGAGGTCGCCCGGCCCGATGTCGGCACTCGGCTCGACCGGCGCGAGCCCGAGGAGGTCGTCCCACACGTGCACCGTCGCGCCGGAGACCGCGGCACCGCGCGCACCGACGACGATCACGTGCTCGAGCGTGTCGACGTCGGAAGCGATCGCCGCGATGCGGTCGAGGAGGTCGGCCTGCACGACGACCACGCGGGATCCCGAGTCGGCCAACTGGTGGCGGAGGTAGTCGCCCTTGAACGCGGAGTTGATCGGTGCGCCGATGGCTCCGACCATCACGGTCCCCCACCAGGCGAGCATCGCCTCGGGTGAGTTCTCGGTGAGCGTCGCGACGCGGTCGCCGGGCTGCACACCCAGCTGGGCGAGCCCGGCCGCGAAGCTCCCCGCCTGCGCCGCGACCGCGGCGGCGGTGAACGCGGTGCCGCAGATGTCGAGGTAGGGGCCGTCGGGGTCGGTCTCGAGCCGCGCCCGCAGGAGGTCGGGCAGGGAGTGCTGGTCCTCGCCGATCCAGACGTCAGCAACCACGGCGCTCCCCCCAGTCGTGTCCAAGTCTCGCCCGAACTGAATCTAACGGCTCCGGGGACCGTCCCTGACGTGGGCGTCAGGGATGGAGCGGGATGACAGCAGCGTCGGGCCCGTCGTGCGAGAGCTCGAGAATCGACTGCCACGGTTCGCCCCTCAGTTCGACGGCGCAGATCGCCGACTCGTTCCTCACCGGCGTGAGTCAGGACATCCCGATCTGGGAGAACAAGTCGTACAACCCGCGCCCGGTGCTCACCAAGCAGGAGAAGGGCATCCTCGATCACCGCGAGTGGTGTAAGCAGTTCTACTCAGAGCTCGCGTAGTCGCGTCGAGCGCGCCACGTCGGCGACGATGAATCGGGAGACGGCCATGACGGGATCCGAGAGCTACCGCTTCGACGGCAAGCACGCAGTGGTGGTCGGCGGAGCGACCGGGATGGGAGCCGCGACTGCGGAACTCGTGCAGGCGCTCGGCGGCGAGGTCGTCGTGATGGACTACGCCGAGGTGACCCTGCCCGGCGTGAAGGGCATCCACCTCGACCTCCGCGACCGCGACAGCATCGACGCTGCGGTCGACGAGTGCGGCGGCCCGATCGACGCGCTCTTCTCCTGTGCGGGCGCGGCCGACGGCACCCCCGGGATCGAGAAGATCAACTTCATCGGCCACCGCCACCTCATCGACCGTGCGATCGCCGGTGGGCTGCTCCCCCGCGGATCGGCGATCGGGTTCATCTCCTCGACGGCAGGACTCGGCTGGGAAGGCGACCTCGAGGTCAAGGACTATCTCGCCACGCCCGACTTCGACACCGCGTCCGCCTGGATCGAAGCTCACCCGGGGAAGGCGTCGTACAACTTCAGCAAGCGCGCGGTCTGCGCCTACGTCGCCGGTGAGGCCATGGCGATGCTGCGGCGCGGGATCCGCATCAACGCGATCCTTCCGGGCCCGACCGACACGCCGCTCGCTCGCGCGAACGCCGACCTGTGGCTGACCTTCGGGACCGACTATCGCGAAGAGACCGGGATCGAGGCGTCGACTCCGCAGGAGCAGGCAATGGCACTCACGTTCCTCTGCAGTGACGCGGCCGTGTACGTGAACGGCATCACGATGATCACCGACGCGGGCTACGTCAGCTCCGGGGTCTCCGGCTCCTTCGGGCCCGCCAAGGAAGCCGTCGACTTCCTCGTCTCGTTGTAGAACCGCGTGTCACGCCTCACG
>JBBRHS010000116.1:0-8266 GCA_038222385.1 Acidimicrobiia bacterium | reverse complement strand
CGGCGGTGGGGTGGTCGGTGCGCTCACCGCCTCGGACCCGTTCGTCGCGCTGGTGCTGTTCGGCGTCGTGGTCGGCGGCGCGGGCCTCGCGATCGGGGCCCGCCGATCGCGCACCGCCGGCGACCGTCAGCGTCGGCGCGTGCAGTGGACCTACCTCGCCATGGCGATCGTCGCCGACGTCGCGATCGTCGCCGGAGCGCTCCAGCTCCTCGTCGACTGGCCCGGGCACCTCGTCGCGGTGCTGGGTTGGGCGTCGTTGGTGATCCCGTTCGCCATCGCGATCTCGAGCCGGCCGCGGGCGGCACTCCGGGTCGATCGCGCGCTCGCAGCGACGGTCGTCATGAGCGGACTCGCGTTGTTGGTCACGGTCGTGCTGCTCGTCGTGGTGCTCGGGCTGGGGAGCGAACCGAAAGGCCGGGAACGGACAGTGCTCTTGCTGAGCCTCGCGGGGGTCGCGGTCGCGGGCCTGCTGGCGCCGTCGGCGGTCGCACGCCTCCGGGTGGCCGCGAACCGGCTCGCGTACGGGGAGCAGAGCGATCCGGTCGCGACGCTGCGCACGTTCGGCACCCGCATGACGCGCGCGCTCCCGCTCGAGGAGCTGTTGCAACAGCTCGCCGAGCTGCTCCACCGTCACCTCCGCCTGACCGCGGCCGAGGTGTGGACCGGGACGCCTGCCGAGCTCGTGCTCGTCGGCGCGGTGCCGCACCGGAGCGCCGAGCCCCTGCACCTGACCGACGACGAAGCCGCGGTGGTCTCGCGGGCCGGGGTCTCCGGTGACGCCTGGCTCGAAGTCTGGCTTCCCGCACTCACCGACCCGGGCGACGCGACCCGGGCGGTGCCGCTCGCGCACGCCGGCGAGCTGCTCGGTCTCGTGGTGTGTCGTCGTCATCTCGATGCTGATCCGCTCACCGAGTCGGAGGAGCAGGTGCTCGCCGACGTCGCCCGCCAGGTCGCCCTCGCGATCCACAACAGTCAGCTCGACTCCGCGCTCCAGGCGAGCCTCGCGCAGTTGCAAACGGCCAACACCGAGCTGCGGGCCTCGCGGTCGCGCATCGTGGCCGCGTCGGATGAGTCGCGACGGAACATCGAGCGGAATCTCCACGACGGCGCACAGCAGCACCTCGTCGCGCTCGCGGTGAAGGTGGGTCTGGCCCGTCAGCTGCTCGCCGCCGATCCCGACACCGCCGCGAACCTGCTCGAGGAGCTCCGGGGCGACGTCCAGACCACGCTCACGGAGCTCCGGGAGCTCGCGCACGGCATCTACCCTCCGCTGCTGCGCGATCGCGGCCTCGAGGAGGCGCTGCGGGCCGCGTGCGGACGCTCGACGCTCTACACCGACCTCGACTGCAACGTCGAGCGGCGCTTCTCACCCGACGTCGAAGCGGCGGTCTACTTCTGCTGTCTCGAGGCGCTCCAGAACGCGGGCAAGCACGCGGGCCCTGCCGCGAAGGTCACGGTGCGGGTGCACGACGACGGGTCTTCGGTGTGCTTCGACGTGATCGACGACGGTGCCGGCTTCGAGGCCTCGGCGGGTGGCCGTGGTCACGGGTTCGTGAACATGGCCGACCGCCTCGGCGCGATCGGGGGCGCCCTGGAGGTGGATTCAGAGCCGGGGCACGGAGCGCGGATCAGTGGGTGCGTCCCCGACGAGCCGGCGCAGGCATCCGAGGTCTGACGCCCCTCGTCCTGCACGGCCGGAGATTCAGCTCCAGGCCGGGTCGGTGCGGCGGTCCCAACGGTCGCGCACGGTGGTGGGTCCCAGGTCTTCCTTGTGGACGTAGCCGAGTGCCCCGCAGGTCCTCGCGTCGCCCGGGAGATCTTCCTCCCGGTACGTCGAGAGCAGGAGCACCGCGGTCTCGGGTCGTGCCTGCACGATCCGGCGGGTGGCCTCGATGCCGTTGATCCCCGGGAGGTTGATGTCCATCAGCACGAGGTCGGGATCGAGGTCGGCGGCCATGCTGACCGCGTCCTCGCCGGTGACGGCTTCGCCGATCACCTCGAACCCGGTGGTGAGGCCGACGACCGTGCGAGCCACGGCCCGGAAGGGGGGCTGGTCATCGACGATCAGGACCTTGATGGGGGGCGCGGTCACCGTCACCGTTCCATCATCCGCCACGCGGGACCGGGAGGCCAGGATGCGCTCCCGCCCATCCGGAGTGGTGCTGGTACGACTGACGAATCAGGTCGGTCGGTCAAACAGTCGGTCGGTCAGTCAGGCTTGTCGGTTCAGGCGGCTTCGGGATCGAGCGAGCGTGCGAGCGTGCGGTTGAGCGCATGGAGCGACGCCCGGGCCGCGGCTTCGATCGGGCTGCCCCCGGTGGCGATGCCGTGACGGGCGGGACCCGGGCCGGCCGATACCTGACAGGCGACGAGGAACGGCTCGTCGGACGACACGTCGATCGGACGGGCCCAGCCCGGCTCGAGGGTCAGTGCCGGCGCGAAGGCGCGCAGCGCGTCGAGCGTGGCCTCGACCGCGCCGAGCAGGCCGCGGCTCGCCGCGGCCCGGCCGATCGTGCGCCGACCGTCGAGCGTGAGGTGCACCTCGAGCTCGTCGGTGTCGGGGAACGTCAACACCGCGAGCAGGCGGACGCGCCGCTCGTCGGGCTCGCGGGTGAGGTCGACCGTGGTCGTGGCGGCGTCGGTCGTGGCGGCGTCGCCCGGAACGGGTTGTGCAGCAGGCGCGGGCGCCGGGGAAGCAGGCGCAGCGGCACCGGCAGTCGCCGGGAGGGTGCGCCACCGCACGAGCTCGACCGCGACCGGGCGTTCGGAATGACGATGCGCGATGCGCGACGCCTGCAACGGGAGGCCGGCTTCGCTGGCTTCGCCGACCTGCAACTGCACGAGCAGCACGTCGTCGCGTTCGGAGAACCCGGCGGCACGGACCCCCGGCAGCTTGCGGAGTTCGATCTCGAGATCGTCGAGCGTCACCGGCGGCCCTCCTTGGCCTCGTACAACCGTTCATCGGCGAGCCGGAACAGGCTGCCGACCTCGTCGGCCTCGCCGGGGCACAGCGCGACGCCGAACGAGAACGGCGGGCACGCACCCTCGACCCCGGTGACCTCGGCGAGTCGTTCCAGCAGCGCGGGGACGTCGTCGGGGTCGGTGTTCGGCAGGATCAGGGCGAACTCGTCGCCGCCGATGCGCGCCGCGTTGTCGCCGAATCGGAGCACCCGGCGGAACCGCTCGCCGAGCGAACGCAGTGCTTGATCACCCGCTGCGTGTCCGTCGCGGTCGTTGATCGCCTTGAAGGTGTCGATGTCGAGCACGACGAGCGTGAACGGCCACTGGTACCGAAGGCTCCGGGCGACCGACATCTCGAGGAGCCGGTCGAAGCTGCGTCGGTCGAAGAGGCCGGTGAGCTGGTCGTGCCACGAGTCGTACCGGAGGAGATCGAGTCGCAGGGCGACGACGCACATGCTGGTGAGCAGGGATGCGTCGAACCGACCGGTCTCGATCTCGGGTTCGGTGTAGATGCCGGGTTCGGCGCTGAGCAGCTCCGACTCGTTCTCGTCGTCGAGAGGTCTACGGCCGGCGCGGAAGACCTGGCGGCCGACGCCGTGCTCTTCGATCACGATCGCGGCGTCGCGGAGCTCGAACCGCTCGACGAGCATGTCGAGGGCGCGGTAGATGAGGCCCAGACCCGACTCGTTGGTGGCCAGCTCGGCGATCAGCTCGGCCCCGAAGTCCGCCGCGGTGCCCGCGTTCGGGGTCGACGGCTCGGCCACGGGGCGCAGCGGCTCCTCGGGCTCCGTCGCCTCGGCGGGGAGCAGCGCGGCCAACCCCCGCCCGAGACCTCCTTGTCTCGCCACCGTCTCACCTCCGCCGGGAGTGCCCGGCTGCTCTTCGGAATCGGTTGTCACGTCGTCCGCCACGTCGTCGTCGGTCGCGCGCTCCCGTCGCCACAAGGATGGTGGCGCCGGCATCGATGGTCGGCCGGTCGCCGACCTGCGTTTCGCACCCATGTTGCTCGCCCGCTCGGTTCGAGCCGGAATTACCACGAAGCGTGGCGGAAAACCCGTGCACCGAGGTTGTCGCTGCTCGGTCCCTGCCCGCAGCATACGCGATCGATGGCTCATTCGCACCCGCTGTGGTCGAAATCACTCGGGCGACGCGCGCGGGTCGTGTGCGATGCTGGCTACTCGTTGTCACGGAGCCGGGCGCTGCCGGTTGTGTACGACCCACGATCTCTGACAACGACTGGACAACGCCGACACTTGAGCCCTTCCGGCCCCCCCGTGGGTGTTCGGAGGCGACTCCCCGATACCGAGGCCCCCGTGATCGTCGACGATCTCATCGCCGCCTTGCAGGCTGGCCTCGCCGCGGCCGACCTGCCCGAGCCCTCCGGCGGTGTGGAGGTCGAGGCGACGAAGCAGCGCGAGCACGGCGACTGGCAGACGAACGTCGCCCTCAAGCTCGCGAAGGCCGTCGGCGCATCGCCGCGCGACGTCGCCACGACCGTCGTCGCGGCGCTCGAAGCCGCGCCACCTCCGCACGTGCAACGCATCGAGATCGCGGGCCCCGGGTTCATCAACTTCTTCCTCGCGCCCACCTGGTTGCACGAGATCCTGCGATCGGTGGTCGAAGCGGGTGAGCGCTACGGCCGGGGTGACGACCTGGCCGGGCAGCGGATCAACCTGGAGTTCGTGTCGGCCAACCCGACCGGCCCGCTGCACGCCGGTGGGGGCCGGTGGGTCGCCGTCGGCGACGCGATCGCGAACGTCCTCGCGGCCCAGGGCGCCGAGGTTCACCGGGAGTACTACCTCAACGACGCCGGCACGCAGCTCGACACGTTCGGCGCGTCGATCAGGGCCCGGGCCCGGGGCGAGGAACTGCCCGAGAACGGGTACCAGGGCCAGTACCTGATCGAGATGGGCGAGCGGATGCTCGCAGAGCTCGGCGCCGACGTCACGATGGAAGAAGCCCGCGAGTGGGGCCTCGCTGAATCCGTCCGCGAGCTGGAGCTCGACCTGGCGCGCATCGGGGTGCACTTCGACACGTGGTTCTCGGAGCGGACGCTCCACGAGCGCGGCGAGGTGGCCGCAGTACTGGAACGCCTCGCCGCCGCCGATCTCACCTACGAGCGCGACGGCGCGACGTGGCTGCGCAGCGAGCAGCTCGGCGACCAGCGCGACCGCGTGTTGGTGAAGAGCGACGGCGCGACGACCTACCTGCTGAACGATCTCGCGTACCACTCCAACAAGTTCGGTCGTGGGTTCGATCACCTGATCGACATCTGGGGTGCGGATCATCACGGCCAGGTGAAGTCGTTGCAGGCAGGCATGCGAGCGCTCGGGTTCGGATCCGACGATCGCCCCGAGCCCGAGATCATGCTCGGACAACTGGTGAAGCTCGAGCGCGGGGGCAAGGTGGTCAAGCTCTCGAAGCGCACGGGCACGATCATCACGCTCGCCGACATCCTCGACGAGGTCGAGCCCGACGTCGCGCGACTCACGTTCCTGCTCCAGGGCATCGACACCGCCCAGACGCTCGATCTCGACGTGGTCACCGCGCAGTCGATGGACAATCCCGTCTACTACGTGCAGTACGCACACGCGCGCGTCGCGTCGATCGCGCGGGTCGCGACCGAACGGGGGGTGACGCGTCGATCGATCGACACGGTGGATCTCGGACTCCTCGTCCACGAGCGTGAGCTCGATCTGCTCCGGTCGCTCGCCGAGTATCCCGAGGTCCTCGCGATGGCAGCAGCACTCCGTGCCCCGCACCGGGTCACGACCTGGGTGCGCGAGCTCGCGGGGCGTTTCCACGGCTTCTACCGCGACTGCCGGGTCATCACCGACGACGCCGAGCTCAGCCAGGCGCGCCTGTGGCTCGCCGAGGCCTGTCGCATCGGTCTCGCCGACGCGCTCGGGATCCTCGGGGTCGGTGCACCGGAGACCATGAGCAGGCTCGATCCCGACGAGGCGGAGGCGGGATGAGTAACGGCATGCCGAAGGACCCCGCGGCACCGTTCGATCCGACGCTGCTCCCACCCGGGCTCCGTTCGGTCGACCTCGAGGCGCTCGCGCGCGAGTTCGGTACCCCGCTCTTCCTGTACGACGAAGCCGAGCTGCGTCGACGCTGCCGCGCCTACGTCGATGCGTTCGGCGCCGGTTCGGTCGCCTACGCGGGCAAGGCGTTCCTGTGCACAGCGATGGTCCGCCTCGTCGAGCAGGAGGGGCTCCACCTCGACGTCGCCACCGGTGGCGAGCTCCACGTCGCCCTGCACGCCCGGTTTCCTCCGGCGCGCATCGTGTTCCACGGCAACAACAAGAGCGACGACGAGATCGTCGCGGCGCGCGACGCCGGCGTCGGGCGCATCGTCGCCGATTCGTCCGACGAGCTCGATCGGTTGGAGCGACTCCGTTTCCACGGCGACGTGCTCATCCGCGCGACCCCGGGAGTCGAAGCCCACACCCACGAGTACATCGAAACCGGGACCGAGGTGTCGAAGTTCGGGTTCTCCGTGGCGACCGGCGCCGCGCTCGACGCAGTGGCACGGGTCGTTGCATCCTCGGAGTTGCGCTTCGGCGGGATCCACTCGCACATCGGTTCGCAGGTGTTCCGGCTCGACTCGTACGCGAAGGCAGCCGGGGTGATCGGAGCCTTCGCCGACGAATGTGAGCGCGCAACGGGTGTCCCGGTGCCGTTGGTCAACGCCGGCGGCGGACTCGGCGCCCGCTACCTCGCCGACGATCCCGATCCAGAGATCACCGAGTACGCCGGGGCGTTGCGCGGGTCGCTCGGCGACCGCCCCCTGATGGTGGAGCCGGGCCGGTCGATCGCGGCCGCCGCGGCGATCACCCTCTACCGAGTCGGCACGGTGAAGGAGATCGCCGGCGTCGCGACCTACGTCGCGGTCGACGGCGGCATGAGCGACAACCCCCGGCCGGTCCTCTACGGCGCGGGATACGAGGCGTACCTCCCGGCACGCATCGACGAAGACCGGCCCCGGGTGGTCTCGATCGCGGGGAAGCACTGCGAGCAGGGCGACGTGATCATCGCCGATGCCCATCTCCCCGCAACGGTGGTTCCGGGTGACCTCCTCGTCACCCCGGTCACCGGGGCGTACGGCTACTCGATGGCCAGCAACTACAACAAGGTCCCCCGGCCGGGGGTCGTGTTCGTCGACGAGGGTCAGGCGCGGGTCGTCGTGCGCCGAGAAACCCTGGACGACCTCCTGCGCCTCGACGAGTCCTGATCGGCACCCGGAACGGTGGGCCGAACGACGGGTGCAGGATCCGCGAGACTGGAGCGTGATGGGATCTCGAATGGTTGACGGAGACGTGGTGAGGGTCGGGCTGCTCGGGTGCGGTCACGTCGGTTCGGCGTTGGTGCGTCTGATCGACGAGAACGCAGCCTCGATCGAGGCCCGTTCCGGGGTCCGGCTCGAGATCGCCAGGGTCGCGGTGCGGAACCTCTCGCGCGAGCGCGACGTCGCCCTGCCCGCCAAGGTGTTCACCCACGAGGCCGCGTCGGTCGTCGAGGATCCCGACGTCGACATCGTCGTCGAGGTCATCGGCGGGATCGAGCCCGCGCGGGAGCTGATCATCGCGGCCCTCAAGAGCGGCAAGCCGGTGATCACCGCGAACAAGGAGCTGGTGGCCAACGTCGGACGCGAGCTGTTCGAGGCCGCCGCGGGTGCGGGCGTCGACCTGTTGTTCGAGGCGTCGGTCGGTGGGGGCATCCCGATCATCCGGCCGCTGCGGGAGTCGCTCGCCGGTGACCGCATCCGCCGGGTGGTGGGCATCGTGAACGGCACCACCAACTACATCCTCACGCGGATGACCGAAGACGGTCAGAGCTTCTCCGACGCGCTCTCGGAGGCCCAGAGCCTCGGGTACGCCGAGCGTGACCCCACGGCCGACATCGAGGGGTTCGACGCCGCGGCGAAAGCGGCGATCGTCGCGTCGATCGCGTTCGGCGCGCGGGTCGTCGCCGGCGACGTCTACCGCGAAGGGATCTCCGAGCTCACCGAACACGACATCGCGTCGGCGCGCGAGCTGGGTTACGTGGTGAAGCTGCTCGCGATCGCCGAAGATCTCGACGGCGAGATCGCGGTGCGCGTCCACCCCGCGATGGTCCCGCTCGACCATCCGTTGGCGTCGGTGCGCGATTCGTTCAATGCCCTCTTCATCGAAGGCGACGCGGTGGGCGAGCTGATGCTCTCCGGCCGTGGGGCCGGGGGCCTCCCGACCGCCTCGGCGGTGCTCGGTGACCTGATCGACGCCGCGAAGAAACTCGTCGGCGGCCGGCGCGGAGCCACCGT
>JBBRHS010000115.1:0-8293 GCA_038222385.1 Acidimicrobiia bacterium | reverse complement strand
GGGCCCGTTCCGCAGCCGACGTCGAGCACGCGGGCGGTAGGGGCGACGTCGAGCGCGTCGAGCAGCGCGGCGGCGAAGGGAGCGAGCATCCGGTCGTAGCGATCCTGGTCGCGTACCCAGTGCGCGGCCTCCTCGCTGTTCCAGAGCTCGACTTGGGCCGCGTTCGTCTCGGGTGGGCTCGTCATGGGCTCCTCCTCGGATCCGACCCCATCTTGATCGTTGCGGTCAGCCGGCGGCGGTGGCTTCGTCGCGCAGGACGCGGCGGAGGATCTTGCCGGAGGCCGACTTGGGGATCGCGTCGACGAAGGTCACCTTGCGGACCTGCTTGTAGGTGGCGACCCGTTCGGCGATGAACGCGATGATGTCGGCCTCGGTCGCCTCCTGGCCCGGCTTCAGAACGACGAAGCCCACCGGGATCTCGCCGGCTTCGTCGTCGGCGATACCGATGACCGCGGCGTCGGCAACCGCGGGATGGGTGAGCAGGAGCGCCTCGAGCTCGGCCGGGGGAACCTGGAAGCCCTTGTACTTGATGAGCTCCTTGAGCCGGTCGACGACGAAGAGGTGACCTTCGGCGTCGACGTGGCCGATGTCGCCGGTGTGGAGCCACCCGTCGTCGTCGATGGTGTTCGCCGTCGCGGTGGGGTTGTTGAGGTACCCCTTCATCACCTGCGGACCGCGCACCCACACCTCCCCGTCGAGATCGACCCCGAGCGACTCACCCGTCGAGGGGTCGATGATCTGCAGCTCGGTGTTCGGCGCGGTCACACCGACCGATCCCGGCTTGAACTGGCCGCTCGGCGTGAGATGGCTGACCGGCGACAGCTCCGTCATGCCGTACCCCTGGACGACTTCGCTGTCGATCCGCGCTCCGGCCTCGACGGCCAACTCGGCCGATAGCGGCGCTGCGCCCGAGAAGACCTGCTCGAGCTTCGAGAGGTCGTAGTTGTCGATGATCGGGTGCTTGGCGAGCGCGACGACCATCGGCGGCGCGACGAACGAGCGGGTGACGCCGTGGTCCTGGTGCAGCTGGAGGAACTGCTCGAGGTCGAACCTCGGCATGCTCACGATGGTGGCGCCGACCGCGAGCCCGCAGTTCATCAGCACCTGCATGCCGTAGATGTGGAAGAACGGCAGCACCGCCATGATCGTCTCGTCTTCGCGCAGCTCGGCCGGTTCGACGGTCTGCACGATGTTCGACACCAGGTTGCGGTGCGTGAGCATCACGCCCTTCGACAACCCCGTCGTGCCCGACGAGTAGGGGAGGGCGACGGTGTCGTCGAGATCCACCGGTGCGTGCTCCGGGCGCGGCTCGCCGTACAGCGCGCTCACCGGCTCCACCCCTTCACCGGCGCCTCCGTCGATCTCGCCGGCGACGTAGATCGTCTCGACCGAGGTTCCCTTCGCCGCTTCCTTCGCGGTCTCGAGGAACATCGGGATGGTCACCATCATCGTCGCACCGGCATCGTTCAGCTGATGGTGCACCTCGTGGGCGGTGTAGGTCGGGTTGACCGTCGTGACCGCGCCGCCGGTCATCGCCGCGCCGTGGAACCAGACCGCGTACTCGGGGAGGTTCGGCGCCAGGATGGCCAGCACGTTGCCGGGGCCGAACCCCTTGGCGGTGAGACCCCCGGCGAACCGCTGCACCGAATCGAGGAGCTCGCCGTAGGTGACCGTACGCCCCGATGCGCCCTCGACGAAGGCGACCTTGTCGGCGCGCCCGGCCGCGTTCGCGAACACGAAGGTCGTGAGGGGGACCTCGGGAATGACGACATCCGGGAGCGGGCTCTTGTGGATCATTCGGTGGTCCTCCTCAGAGCGGGCGGTACCGGTCTTCGAGCGTCGCGACCCTAGCGATCCCCTTCATCCGGTGCTCGTCCGGCGGCCCGGCAAGGGCATGACGCTCGACAAGCAGAGCCCCGAGTTCGCGCTACACGAGACCGGACGGACCGATGACCTGCTCGAGGCGTACGAACGGCCGATCTGCGACGCGATGTGCGGCGACCACACACTCTTCGCCAGCGCGCCGGACGTCGAGAAGCTCTGGGAACGATCGATGCCGCTCCTCGAGAACCCGCCGCCGGTCCGGCCCTACGCGCCGGGATCGTGGGACCGAACGCGACCCACCAGCGCATCGCGCCCGACGCGCGGCGCCTCCCGTTCGAGCGTTCCTGGCGCTCCACCTGACGCGCCCGACCTGAAGCTCCCGAGACCTACGATGCGGGCCGGGCCATCACCGCCCACTCCGGACGAGGAGCACACCATGGCGATCGACACCTTCTTCGCGTCCACCGCCGGCGGCGCCATCATCGGTTCGGTCGCAGGTCATGCGGCGGCCGGCATGTCGCGCTCCGACCCCAAGGACCTCGGCGAGAGCCTCGACGACGGCCAGGCCGGTCTCGTCGTCGTCGGCGTGTCCGACATGGAAGCGAAGATCGAACACGCGATGAAGAAGGCCAAGAAAGAGGAGGCCCGCGGCTCAAGGCCGACACCAAGGCGATCGAGAACGACGCCACGGCCGACGCGTAGCGTCGGCTCGAGGTAGTCGCGGTGGCCGATCCGAAGTGGAGTGAGGGCGACATCCCTGATCAGACGGGGCGGGTCGTGCTGATCACCGGGGCCAACAGTGGCATCGGCTGGGATGCCGCCCGGGCGCTCGCCGAGCACGGTGCACGGGTCGTGCTCGCGTGCCGGACCCGGACCAAGGCTGAGGGGGCACGGGACCGGATCCTCGAGCGCGCGCCCGGTGCCACTATCGATCTGGTCGACCTCGACCTGTCGTCCCTCGCGTCGGTGCGCGAGGCGGCAGCCAAGGTGACGGGCGACTACGAGCGCCTCGACGTGGTGGTCAACAACGCCGGGATCATGGCTGTGCCCAACCAGCGCACGGCCGACGGCTTCGAGATGCAGTTCGGTACCAACCACCTCGGGCACTTCGCGTTCACCGGGCTGGTCCTGCCGCGGATCCGGTCGGTCGAGGGATCACGGATCGTGAACGTGAGCAGTGGCGCGCACAAGTTCGGCAAGATCGACTTCGACGACCTGAACTGGGAGCAGCAGTACTCCCCGTGGCGCGCGTACGGGCAGAGCAAACTCGCCAACCTCCTGTTCACCTACGAGTTGCAGCGCCGCCTGGTTGCCGCGGGGGTTCCCACGATCACGGTCGCGTGTCACCCCGGCGGATCGCGCACCAACCTCGGGACAGCACCCGCGGGTCTGAAGGGCCGACTGATGGAGATGGTGCGGCCGGCCATCAACCTCTTCATGCAACCGGCCGACATGGGCGCGCTCCCCACCGAGCGCGCGGCCGTCGACCCCGGGGTTCGGGGCGGGGAGTACTACGGACCCGACGGGTTGGCCGAACAGCGGGGCCACCCCGTGCTGGTGGACTCGAACGACCGGTCGAAGGATCTGGCGGTCGCAGCCCGGCTCTGGTCGGTCTCCGAGGAGCTCACCGGCGTGCACTACGAGTTCACGAGCTGAGCGCAGCGTGTCGCAGCCCGGGATTGTTCGTCGAGCACGGGACCTGATCGGTGCGGCACGGGGGTGGGCCGAGCGCACGCTCCTGTGGCGGATCTGGGAGCGGATGCTCGAGAACGAGTTCCTCGACCGCAGCGTCGCGCTCGCGGCCAAGGCGTTCGTGGCGTTCTTCCCGCTCGTCATCGTCGTTGCCGCGTTCATGCCCGACGAGGTGCGCACGTCGATCTTCACGTCGCTGACCACTCGGCTCGGCATCGGCGGGAGAGCACTCGCCGACGCGAAGCAGGCGTTCGCGACCGCCGACGATGTTCGCCGGGCCACCGGGTTGCTCGGTCTCCTCTTCGCGTTCTTCTTCGCGAGCTCGTTCACCACCGCGCTGCAGCGGGTCTACCTCCGGGCCTGGCGGAGGCCGGGGGGTGGCGGCGTCACCAACTACGTGCGGGGACCGGCGTGGCTCGCGGCGATCCTCGTGTCCTTCGCGCTCTTCGGTGGGCTCCGACGCGTGCTCGACGGCCCGGCCGGCACCACCCTGGTCCTGGTCGCGAACTTCGCCGGTGCGGTGGTGATCTGGTGGCTGACTGCCGATGTGATGTTGCGGGGTCAGGTTCGGCGGCGTGTGCTCGTGGCGACCGGGCTGATCACGGGGATCGCGATGACGGTGTACGCGGCGACGGCTCCGTTGTGGATGCCCGAGGTCGTGCGGAACCAGCAGAGCCAGTTCGGCTTCTTCGGCGTTGCGCTCGCGCTCGTAACCTGGTTCACGGGAGCCGCGTTCTGCATCGTCGTGGGCGCGGCCGCGGGAGCCGTACTGGCGGAGGACACCGGGATCCTCGGCCGATGGACACGCGGGGGCGGGTCGGTGCTCCGACCGGGCGCAGCCGAGCCACTCGCGCCCCCGGTCCGGGCGCCCCGGCTCGTCGACGCGCTCGGCCGACCCGACGACGACACGCCCCAGCCCGAGAGCCCGACCGACGAACGCCGCCGATGACTGAACCCGGAGACGCGCGGACCGGCGAGACCGTCGAGCTGCTCCAGGCGATGATTCGCAATCGCTGTGTGAACGACGGAACTGCGGCGTCGGGCGAAGAAGTTCGCAACGTCGAGACCATCGCAGCGTTCCTCGGCACGACCGGCCTCGCGATCGAACGCTACGAGCCGACGCCGGGGCGGGTGTCGCTCGTCGCCCGAATCGAGGGATCAGATCCGGACGCCCCGAGTCTGTGCCTGATGGGCCACACCGACGTCGTGCCCGTGAACGAGGCGGGTTGGTCACGCGACCCGTTCGGTGGCGAGCTCGTCGACGGGGAGGTGTGGGGCCGGGGCGCGATCGACATGCTCAACCTCACCGCGTCGATGGCGGTCGCGTTCCGCGAGCTCGCGAACACGGGGTTCCGCCCCGGCGGCGACCTCGTGTACTTCGCGGTCGCCGACGAGGAGTCGGGCAGCGTGCACGGTGCCCGCTGGATGGCCGATCACCATCCCGACGTGATCCGCACCGACTTCGTGCTCACCGAGAACGGTGGCCTTCACTCGGGAACGGCGGCGGCGCCGACCGTCGGGGTCAACATCGCCGAGAAGGGGGTGGCGTGGCGGCGCCTGCGTGTGCACGGGACCCCGGGGCACGGCTCCACCCCATTCCGCGCCGACAACGCGCTCGTCCGGGCCGCAGCCGTGGTCCAGCGACTCGCCGAGTACCAGCCGACTCCCAGGTTCCACGAGCTGTGGCGCGAGCGCGTCGACACGCTCGGCGTCGACGACGAGACCCGGGAGATCCTCCTCGACCCCGAACGTCTCGACGAGTGGTTGGCCGACCATCCCGACGTCGGCGTCGCCGCGTACCTCCACGCCTGCTCGCACACCACGTTCTCCGCCAACGTGCTCCAGGGCGCGATGAAGACGAACGTCATCCCCGACACGATCGACATCGGCGTCGACGTCCGCACCCTCCCCGGCGAGACAGCCGACGACGTGCAGGCCCATCTCGACGCTGCGCTCGGCGACCTGGCCGCGACGACCGACGTCGAGATCGTGATGAACGACGCCGCGTCGATCAGCCCGAGCGACACGCCGCTCTGGGACAGCATCGAACGGGCGGTGGCCAAGCCGTTCCCCGATGCCCGACTGACCCCGAGCTTCATCGTCGGCTTCACCGATGCCCGCATCTTCCGCGAGCTCGGGTCGGTCGCCTACGGGGCCGGCCTGTTCAGCCCGAGCCTCGACGCCGGCGACTACTCCCGCCGCTTCCACGGCAACGACGAACGGATCGACGTCGAGTCACTTGCTCTCACCACCCGGTTCTGGCTCGACGTCGCCCGCGACCTCCTCGGGTAGCGCGAACGCGAGCTGGCTCAGGCCGAGAGTAGGTGAGCGCGTCGCAACGCGTCGGCGTAGTCCTGCGGGTCCCCGGGGAGTACCTGTAGGTGCACCTTCGTCCCGCCCGGCCGATCGGTGAGCGAGACCACCCGAGCCAGAACCGGGTCGCCCGGATCGCCCGAGATGACGATGGCGCCCTCGGTGACCCGTGCCGGGTCTCGGGCCTCGTCCAGGAAGGCCCAGACGAAGCCCGTGTCGTCGACCTGCTGGACATCACAGGGAATGTCAGTCTCGACAGCTGCAGCCTGATCGTTCATGTTCGCTCACCTCCTCCGCCGCTTGAATGGATTGGCTTCGTCCGGGCCGAATGTTGACAACAGAGTAGCGGCAGCCTCGAGGTCACCGTTGCCGAGGATCACTTCGAAATGTGGCTGCGAGTGCGTCCCCAGGAGGAGGAAACCGCGCTTGCGGAGCGCCCCGACCGAGCCGGTCGCGAACGTCGAACGGGACCACAGACGCTCGCTGAGAATCCTTTCGAGGGTCCAAGCGCCGGAGGTCACGTCGACGCTCACCGAATACATCGGCTCGGACTGGTAGCTGAACTCGCGGGCTTGGCGCGCCGCGTGTTGCGCGATGTTGTCCGTGTGCAGGGGCCCGCCGCGAACGACGAGTGCCGAATGGGGTGGAGGATCGTCGCCCCGAATGTGGGCCTCGATGGGTTGGAGGTCATCCGTCCTCATCGAGTTCCTCGTCGGGTGGGCCGTCTTCGTCGAAGCGGCAGCCGCAGGTGATCAGCTGGCCGCGACACACCGGGCACCGGGCCATGTCGCGGCCCGGGTGGTGCGAGCCTCCCGGCGCAACGCCGCAATCGCCGCAGCGAACCGGCGACGCGTCGGCGCTACGCGTTCGACCCGGTTGGAACGTCGGGAGACCCATCGGCAGCCCGTCGAAGCGGAAAACCTCGACGGAGCAGGACGATGCGGTGCGCATCTCGCGGTCACACCAGGTGCAGACTGCCATTGCCGTTTCCTTCCTCGAGTTGGTGGCGAGCGGGGTCCGTGTCTGGTTCACGTTCGACGAGGATCCAGCGGTCTTCCCAGGTCAGGCCCATGCGGAACGACTCGAGCCCGGACTTCATCCACGGAAGCTCGTACAACGCGACGTGATCGATCGCGTCGCGCAGCGTGCGGTGCTCCACGTACCGACCGGCGCCGTCGGGATCGGTTTTCGGCGGGAAGTACCGGTAAGCCCTGCCCGCGAGGTCGAGGTTCAGGTATCGACGGGTGTAGACGTGCTTGTACAACACGAGGAGCGGTCGCGGGCGGCGCTCGATCCCGCCCATGAGCATGAAGTCGTCGGTGTCGAAGAACTGGTCCGACCACCGTTCGCACTTCGACATCTCGCGCGCGACGAGTTCGAGTGGCCGGAACCACGTGTCGTCGACGGGTCGGTCATCGGACGGGAAGATGTGACGCACGGGCTGACCTCCGGAGGTGCGGCTGGAACGGAGAGGCCGCGGCGGAGCGCCGGCGCTTCATCGCCTTCGGTGCAGTCGGCGATTCGGGAACAGTGTGCCCGAGGGGTGGGACAGCTTCACCGGACCCGGTTGGTCAGGCGCGCGAGGGCGTCCCCGGGGCCCGGCAGGCAAGCGTGATGATCTCCGGGCTCTTGCCGGTGAGGGGGCTCCGGTCCCAGTCGCCGAACTGCTCCTCGACGGCCAGGCCGGCTCCGGTGAGGAACCTCGACAGCGCAGGTGCGTCGAGGAATCGCAGCGTGCTCGTGCTCACCTCGGGGCGGTCCCAGGCGGGACTCGTATAGGTGGTGGTGAAGCGAACGACGTCTCCGTCGACCGGGGTATCGACTTCGTGGCTCATCCGTACTGCAGTGCCGCGTTCGTCGATCACCTCGACTGCATGGGCGGGGGTCCAGTCGTCCCACGCCCGTGCCGCCGGGTTGCGGGTCTCGAACGCGAAGCACCCGTGGTCAGTGAGCGAAGAACGGATCGCCGCGAGTGACGCCCGGATCTCCTCGTCGGTGACGAACACCTGGAAGGCGTGACCGCTCATCACCACAAGGTCGAACCCCCGGTCCCACGTGGTCGTCGTGAGATCGCCGAGGACCCAGTCGACGTCGGTTCGGGACCGAGCCTGCTCGAGCATCCCGACCGCAGGATCGAGTCCGCACAAGCGACCGCTGTGACCTTCCTCTCTCGCGCGCCGCAGCAGGGCGCCGGTGCCGCACCCGACATCGAGCACCGCGTCGGCCGCCATGACGAGCTCGAGGTAGAAGTCGTAGTCGCCGAAGCGCTCCCACGGACAGAACAAGTCGTAGAGCGCAGCGAGACGCGAGTCGGAGAACTGGTGATCGACCACGATCAGCCGCGGCGTGCGATGAGGTCGAGGTACTCGGAGCGGCGGTCGAACGTGTCGTGCAGCTCCTCGGTGAGGGAGTCGACGAACTGATCGCGGTACGCCAGGTCGATGAGGATCGTGACCGCGTAGTA
>JBBRHS010000114.1:0-8334 GCA_038222385.1 Acidimicrobiia bacterium | reverse complement strand
CGCTGGTACTGCAGGCGCGCCTTGAGGATGTACTGCGCGGGCCGGAGTGGTTCGGGGAGCTGCGAGAACACGAGGCCGTGGTAGCTCGGGTCGGGTTCGGTGAAGTTGGCGAAGCGTCCGCTCGCCACGTAGTCGAACTTGCCGCCGTCGACGATCACGCCGCCGATCGACGTGCCGTGACCGCCGATGAACTTCGTCGCCGAGTGGGTCACGATGTCGGCACCCCACTTCAGCGGTTGGCAGAGGTACGGGGACGCGAGGGTGTTGTCGATCACGAGGGGAATGCCGTGGTCGTGCGCGACGCCGCTGATGCCCTCGAGGTCGAGGATGTCGCCCTTCGGGTTGCCGATCGTCTCGCCGTAGAACGCGCGCGTGTTCGGCTGGATCGCGGCGCGCCACGCGTCGAGGTCGTCGGGGTCGGCCACGAAGCTCACCTCCACGCCGAGTTTCGGAAACGTGTAGTGCAGCTGGTTGTAGGTGCCGCCGTAGAGCGACGAGCTCGCGACGATGTGACCGCGGTTCTCAGCCAGGTTGAGCAGCGCGATCGTCTGTGCCGCCTGACCCGATGCCGCCGCCAACGCGCCGACGCCACCCTCGAGCGCGGCGAGGCGGTCCTCGAACACCGCCTGGGTCGGGTTCATGATCCGGGTGTAGATGTTGCCGAGCTCCTCGAGCCCGAAGAGCGCGGCGGCGTGGTCGGTGTCTCGGAACACGAACGACGTCGTCTGGTAGATGGGGGTGGCACGGGCCCCGGTCGTCGGGTCGGGCTCGGCACCGGAATGGACCTGGCGGGTTTCGAAACCCCAGTCGGACATCGGAGACTCCTGGGTCGATCAGACGGCTGCGGCGCGCGCACGGTACGACCGTGCCGGCGACCGGTCAAACCCGAGCGCTCGAGTCGGGTTTGGGGCGCCGTAGGATGACCGCGTGAGTCAGTGGGCCTCGACGACCGTGCGCACGGAACTGTCGCCGCTGAAGCGGCCGGTCCTCGCCCCGCTCCTCGCAGGGGCGGCTCTCGTGGCCGGATGCGCAGTCGTCGGCATCGTCGACCCGAGCCGCGGGCCGACGATCTGCCCCTTCAAGCTCGCGACCGGCCTCGACTGCCCCGGCTGCGGCGGGACACGCGCCGCCCACGACCTCGTGCGGGGCGACCTCGTCGGGGCACTCGACCACAACGTGCTTGCCGTGATCGCGATCCCACTGATCCTCTGGGGCCTGTTCACCTGGCTCACCTCGGCGCTCGGTGGCTCGAAGCTGCGCACGTTCACCCCGTCGACCCGCTGGACGGTCATGGCGGTGGTGGTGCTGGTCGTGTTCTGGGGCGTGCGGAACCTGTCGTTCGCACCGTTCCAGTGGCTCTACTCCGGCACCTGAGGTTCCCACCCGGGCCCGGACGCGGATCGACCCCGGCCTGCGCCGGGGTCGATCCGTCGAGCATGGAAAGAGCCGCTAGAACAGCGGGTCGGGTTCGAGCTGGTAGGTCGAGCTCCCGAAGCCCAGGATCAGCAGGAAGACCGGCGGCAACAGGATCAGGCCGATGGCGAACCCGGTGCCATGACCGAACGCCTTCGCCAGGTCGATCGCGACGATGATCCACACGATGATGTTCACGCATGGGATCAGCATCAGGATGACCCACCAGAGCGGGCGCTTCACGACCTTCAGCAACACGAAGATGTTCAGGATCGGGATGATCGAGGTCCAACCGTGCTGGCCCGCCTTGGTGAAGGTGAGCCAGTACCCCGCGATGATGAACGCCAAGACGACGACGTAGGCCACGATGCCGATGGCCGACGCGGCTCCGTTCTCTGCTCCAAGCAACATGCGTACTGCCCCTCTTGTTGTCCGACCGGTCTAGCTGACCGGTGCGACCGGTTCGCCGGCGAGCGCGCGGTAGGCGTAGGCCCACGCGATGGCGCTGATGCCGACGGTGAAGAGCAGGCCGATGCCGCACAGCAGCGCGCCGACGATGTTGATGAGGATCAGCACGACGGCCAGACCCAGCACGGCGCCGAAGTGGCCGGAGACCAACTGTTGGGATCGCTTGAGGGCTTCGATCGGGCTCTGCTCGCCCTTGTCGACGATGATGAACCCGTAGAACCCGTAGAAGATCGCGAAGATCACACCGGGGATGATGCAGAGGAGGAACCCGATAGCGGACCCGATCCCGAAGAGGATCGCCGCCACGATGTAGGGGCCGAAGTTGTCGGTCTCGAACAGCATCGACACTTCGGGCTTCTCACCTCGGGTGAGTGCCAGCGTGGCCCGGATCAACCCGAGGGCCAGCAGCAGGCTCACCACCCAGGCGACCAACTGGATGATGAAGCGCATGAACTGGTTGTCGAACGGCAGAGCGATGATGGTCAGCACGATGTTGACGACCCAGATCGCCAACACGATGAGGATCATCGGCCCGACGTTCTTCCAGTACGCGTTCCAGCCGTAGCTGATCGCATCGCCGACGCTGAAGGGGGCTGCGCCCCCGCTGATCGGTGCGCCGCCCGATGGGGGCGGTGGAGACGCCGGCGGAGGCGGCGGAGGTATCTGAGACATGGAAAGCGCTCCCTTCGCGCAGAGTGGTGCGGCGGCGACGCTACAAGCGCTCGTGGCCGATGTCGCGGATATCGAAGCCTGATCGGCCGCCGAAGGGGCGCGCTTGAGCGATCCCGCGCCGAAGCACCACGCAGCGTGCGGAAACCCGGCTTCAGTGCGGGTGAGGGTCGCTCAGAGTGCGCGCACGATGGCGGCTTCGCCCTGGCCGCCGCCGCCGCACAGTGCAGCCGCGCCGAGTCCGCCACCGCGGCGACGGAGCTCGTTGATGATCGTGGCCACCACCCGCGTACCCGACATGCCGACCGGGTGGCCGAGCGCGATCGCGCCGCCGTTCACGTTCACGATGTCGTCGGTGATCCCGAGATCGGCCATCGACGCGATGCCGACTGCGGCGAACGCCTCGTTGAGCTCGAAGAGGTCGATGTCGGTGACCTTCAGACCGGCCTTGGCGAGCGCGGCGTTGATCGAGCGCGACGGCTGGGTGAGCAGCGACGGGTCGGGACCGGCGACCATCCCGAAGCTGACCAGCTCTGCGATCGGCGCAGCGCCGAGTTCGTCGGCCTTGGTCCGGCTCATCACGACCACGGCTGCGCCACCGTCGGAGATCTGGGACGCGTTGCCGGCGGTGATCGTGCCGTCCTTCGCGAACGCCGGCTTCAGCTTGCCGAGCGAGTCGGTCGTCGTTCCCGGCCGCACGCCTTCGTCGTTCTCGACGAGGATCGGGTCGCCCTTGCGCTGTGGAACCGCAACCGGTGCGATCTCCTCGGTGAAGCGACCTTCCTTCATCGCCGCCGCGGCGCGGTCGTGACTCTTCGCGGCCAACTCGTCTTGCAGCTCGCGGCTGATGCCGCCGGTCTCGGTCGTGTACTTCTCGGTGCCGGCGCCCATGTGCACCGCGTCGAACGCGCACCACAGTCCGTCGTTGATGAGCGAGTCGATCAACTTGCCGTCGCCCATGCGGTAGCCGGCGCGCGCACCGGGGAGGAAGTACGGCGCCGCGGTCATCGACTCCATGCCGCCGGCGATCACGATGTCGGCGTCGCCGGCCTGGATCATCTGGTCGGCGAGGTAGATGGCGTTCACGCCCGAGAGGCAGACCTTGTTCACCGTCATCGCGGGCACCGACATCGGAATGCCGCCGTTGACCGCGGCCTGGCGGGCGGTCATCTGACCCTGGCCGGCCTGGAGCACCTGGCCCATGAGCACGTAGTCGACCTGGTCGCCCGAGACCCCGGCGCGCTCGAGTGCGGCCTTGATGGCAAAGCCTCCGAGGTCCATGGCGCTCAGCGAGGCGAACGCCCCCGAGAGCTTGCCGATGGGTGTGCGGGCCGACGAGACGATGACGGAACCGGGCATGGTGTCCCCCTGGGCGCAGGATGCGGGCTCAGCTCGTTGTTACCGAGCGGTCATTTGATGGTAGCCGGGCCCCGGATGCCCTGTCCCGGGCGGTCAGGCGCCGTGCAGCTCCGAGGCGGGACGCACCCGGGCGGCGATTCGCGCGGGGATCGCCGCGGCGGCGAGCGTGAGTGCGGCAATGCCGAGCGCGAGCCCGGCGACGAGGAGCACGGGGACGTCGGCGGAGGGCACGATCCCCAGGGCACCAGCGAACGCTCGCCAGGCGACCCGACCCGCCAGCATTCCGATCGGGACACCCACGACGATGCCGATCGCCACGATCGTGAGCGACTGCCAGGCGACGGTGGCGCGCAGGGCGCGATCGTCGAAGCCGACCGCGCGCATGATGGCGAGATCACGTCTCCGGTCGTGGATCGAGAGGGCCGTGACCAGCGTGAGTCCCACGAGCAGCGCGATTCCCAGGGCGACGCCGAGCGTGGCCGGCGCGGCGCGCAGCGAATCAGCGGTGGCGATCTCCGGTGGTCGGAGGGAAGCCGTGTGCGTCACTGGCGGCCCGCCGTTCGTGTCCCAACGGACTCGCCGCAACGGGAGCTGGGCCGCGAAGACTCGACGGTCGACGCCGGGTCGGAGGCGGATCCCGGTGAGCGAGACCTCGCCGGCATCCGGACGCGCCCCACTCCGGACGTAGGCGCCCACCCCGAGGCCCGAACGCCCGGCGCCGAACGCCCCGATCGTCGGGAGCACCGCGATGCCGACGACGTCGACCGTGGCACCGTCGCCGAACGTGGCACCGTCACTCGCCACGCGCACGTGGGCGCCGACAGCGACTCCGAGTTCGTCGGCGGTCGTGGTGCCGAGCACTGCCTCGCCGTGACGCCTCGCCATGCGACCGGAGAGGATCGGCAGTGCCGGTGCCGGCGACCCGCGAAAGCCGATCAGGGTCGCGACCGGCCCGCCGGCGACGCGGACCGATGCGTCGAGCCCGTAGAAGCCGAAGTCTCTCACGCCCGCGTGCCCCGCGAGCTCGGTCCGGGCCGCCTCGACGTTCGTGTCCCCGTAGCCGGCCCCGGTGATGACCGCGACGTCCCAGGGCCACCCGTACCTTGCGGGACTGTCGGAGAGCGCCACGAGGTTGGCGTCGAACACCGCCGCCCCGATGACTACCACCATCGCGACCGCGCACCCGATGCCCGCGATCGCGCCCCCACCGGCACGGCGGGAGAGCCCGGCGCGCACCCCCTCGGTGAGCGGCGGCCGACCCGTGCGGCGCAGCGACGTGATGCGGCGCACGGTGCCGTGCGGTCCGGGTCGGGTCGCCTTCGTGCCCCCGACCTTGGCCGCCGACCAGTTCAGCGTCACGACCACGAGCAGCAGCGCCGCGATCAGGCCGATGCCTGCGGGAACGAGGACCGCGGCCGGCGCGCTGATCACCGGCTCCGGGACCAGGTCGCCGACGCTGCCGACGGGTCCGAGCCGAGACACCGCTGCGGCGGCAGCCAACGCGCCGACAGTTCCTCCCGCGACCGCAAGGAGCGGCGCCGAGAGCGCGAGCCGCGTCTGCGTCGCACGCGACGCTCCGAGTGCGCGCATCGTCAACCGGGTCGGTTCGTCGCGCGCGAGCATCCGCGTGAGCGTCAGAACGAAGACGACGACCGTGGCCAGCGCGGCGATCGCCGCGAACGCGAGCAGTGTGACGACCGTGGGTCGGGTCGTCCGGGCGACGGCGCGGTCGAGATCGGCCCGGTTCTGCGGGACGTAGTAGTAGCTGGCTTCGCTCCGCAGGTCCGCAGGGATGTCGGCACTCAGTCGCTGCGCCGCGTCGGCGAACGCGGCGCGTACTGCGCCGGCGTCGCGTGCACCGCGCCTGAGGCGCAGGGCGTAGTAGTCGTACAAGCGGGAGCACCCCGCGGGGAAGACGTTGTGGTACGCCTGCTGGCGCGACATGTCGGCGCGCAGGTCCCCGCGGCAGGAGTACCGACGGGCCACGTCGCCGCTCACGACGAGTCGCTCGTTCGGGAAGGACCGGTCGGGGAGCACGTCGTCGGGGAGTCGTCCGAAGCCGCTCACCCGAAGGTGCTCGACGGCGATCGGCGCGATCACGTCGTCGGTGCTCGCACCCAGCGACATGTCGGCGGTCAGGGGCGAGAAGAACGCCACCGGGATGGTCGAGCCGACGCGCACCGGTCTCCCCAGGTCGCGCTCGAGCCGCTCGCGGTAGCCGAGGGCCACGAAGACCTCTCGGCGTCCGCTCGGGACTCGTCCCTCGGTCACGACCGGGCGGTCGCCCGCGGTGAAGCGGCCGTCGGGTGAGCCGAGCACCTGCGCCCAGGGATCGGTGCCATCGTTCAACGCGCCGACGGTGAGCGCCTGGAAGCCGGCGAGTTCCTTGGGCACCACGCCCGCGAGGAACAAGGAGCTCCGGTGTGCCTCGAGCACCTGGGGGAGGCCGACGAGCGTGCGGCCGATGCCGAGTGTCGAGAGCGACGGGTTCACCACGAGGTCCGCGACGCGGGCGTCGTCGACGTACTCGGCCCAGACCCGGTCGGTCCGCTGGGCGAGCACGAGCGCGCCGAGCGTGACCCCGCCGCCCAGCACGATCACGAGGGCCAGTCCGGCGAGTGCGAGCCATCGTCGATGCAGATCGTGTCGCAACATGAGCCACGCGGCTCCGCCTCGCATGACTGCAGTCGACCAGATTGCACCGAACCCGACAATGGTGCAGACACTCCGGTCGGTATGGGCACCACCCCCACCCCGGCAGCCGCCGGTCTTCGGTGGAGCGCCGACGATCGGGCCGGTACGGTCTCCCGTCATGAGCACCGAGATCGACGCCATCCGTACCGCGATCCTCGAGGGCGCCACCGCCGACATGGGCACCCTCCCCCTTCCCGAGGCCGCGCGCGGTGCGCTCGTGCGGGCCGACGAGCAGGAGATGTTCGCCGGGGTCCCCTCCGAGCAGAAGGACCCCCGCAAGTCGACCCACGTCGAGGAGTTCGCGCTCCCCGAGCTCGCTCCCGACGAGGCCTACGTGGCGGTGATGGCCGGCGCGATCAACTTCAACACGGTCTGGACGTCGATCTTCGAGCCAGTGTCGACGTTCGGCTTCTTGAAGCGCCTCGGCAAGGAGAGCGTGTGGGGCAAGCGCCACGATCTCCCGTACCACGTGATGGGCAGCGATGCCTCGGGTGTGGTGCTGCGGACCGGATCCGCGGTGCGGAACTGGAAGGCCGGCGACAAGGTCGCGGTGCACTGCAACCACGTCGACGACCAGGATCCCTCCGCGCACGACGATTCCATGATGGCGACCAACCAGCGCATCTGGGGCTACGAGACCAACTTCGGGGGCCTCGCGGAGATCGCGGTCGTGAAGGCGAACCAGCTCATGCCGAAAGCCGCGCACCTCACCTGGGAAGAGGCAGCGGTCAACGCGCTCTGCAACTCCACGAGCTACCGCATGATCGTGAGCCCGAACGGCGCCCAGATGACGCAAGGTCAGACGGTGCTCGTGTGGGGCGCGAGCGGCGGCATCGGGGCCTACGCGTGCCAGTACGTGCTGAACGGTGGCGGCACTCCGGTCGGTGTCGTGTCGTCTCCGGAACGGGCCGCTCTCCTGCACGACATCGGTGTCGAGCACGTGATCGACCGGAAGGCCGAGGGCTACAAGTTCTGGAACGACGAGGGAGTTCAGGACCCCTCCGAGTGGAAGCGCCTCGGCAAGAAGATCCGCGAGCTCATCGGCACCGACCCCGACATCGTCTTCGAGCACCCCGGTCGTTCGACGATGGGGGCATCGGTGTTCGTCGCCAAGCGGGGCGGGATGATCATCACCTGTGCCGCCACGAGTGGATTCATGATCGAGTACGACAACCGCTACCTCTGGATGAACCTCAAGACGCTCAAGGGGTGCCACTTCGCCAACTACCGCGAGGCGTGGGAGGCGAACCAGCTCGTGTGCGAGGGCAGGATCCACCCGACGCTCTCGCAGACCTACGCCCTCGACGACGTCGGCGAGGCCGCGTGGCAGGTCCACCAGAACCTCACCGAGGGCAAGGTCGCGGTGCTCGCACTCGCTCCGGAGGAGGGACTCGGCGTCGACGACGCCGAGATGCGCGAACGCCTGCTCTCCCAGATCACTGCGTTCAGGAGACATCAGGGATGACGAGCCAACTCACCGAGATCGACCACGTCGCGATCGCGGTCAACGACCTCGAATCGGCGATCGCCTACTACCGCGACACGTTCGGGTGCGAGGTCGACCACCGCGAGGTCGTCGAGTCCGACGGCGTCGAGGAAGCCCTCCTCAAGGTCGCCGACTCCTACATCCAGCTGCTCACGCCGACCCGCGACGATTCACCGGTGGCGAAGTACCTCGCCAAGAAGGGTGAGGGCCTGCACCACATCGGATACCGGGTCGCCGACTGCGCG
>JBBRHS010000113.1:0-8346 GCA_038222385.1 Acidimicrobiia bacterium | reverse complement strand
GCGCGGGAAGCTCGGGAACGAGAGTGACGCCTCGACCCAGTTCATCTCCATGTCGGCGACGCGAGCCGCGGGTTCGTAGCAGCCGGGACGCATCTCGTCGTAGGTGATCGGCGACATCGTCATGTCGTCACGGTCGAAGCCGACCGCGGCCACATGGCGCTTGTTGATGTAGACGAGATCCTCGTAGACCCAGCAGTCGGCCTTCGGGCCGTCGGGCTCGAAGGTCTGCTCGTAGGCACCGCCGCCGATGTGGCGCATGGTGCCGATCCCCCGGCGTTCCACCCGGGGACCGTCGGCCCGGAACCGCTCCGGGAGCCAGGTCTGCCACAGGTGCGCCGGCTCGACCACGTGGTCGTCGACGCTCACGATCTTGGGGAGTTCGGGCACGGGTGCTCCAGATCTGACGGGTCGTCAGATTCTATGCGGGCGCTGCTATCCGGCGCCGCACGAGAGGTCGGCAGGCGGGGGTTCGAGCGCCACGAGGTAGTCGGAGATCGACGCGTCGAGGCAGGCGTTGCCGGAGCCGAACGAGGTGTGGCCCTGGCCTTCGAAGACCACCAGGCGCGCCTTCCCGCCGAGCTCGTCGACCAGCGCCTCCGACCAGCGCAGCGGCGTGATCGGATCGAACCGCGTCCCGATCACCACGATCGGCGCTGCCGTCGGCGCCGACACCTGCGGGAGCGGTTCGGCGGTCGGCACCGGCCAGGAGGCGCACGGGAGGCCGAGGCCGACGTTCGCAGCCCCGAAGCGCGGGGCCCGGGCCGCGGCCGCGGCTTCCACCGCGGGATAGACGTCGGCGCCGCCGAGGCTCGGTCCGTCGAGGCACGAGATCGCGAGGAACGCCGGCCAGTCGGGCGAATAGGTCCCGTCGGGCTCGCGCACCAGGTAGCCGTCGAACAGTTCGAGGAGTCCGCTGCCGTCACCGTCGTGGGCGCTCGCGAGCGCGCGTTGCAGGTCGGGCCATGAGCTCTGGCTGTAGAGCGCGGCCGCGACCGCGATGTCGGCCTCGGCCGGAGTGACCAGCCGCACGTCGCCGTCGTCGTCGACGCGCATCGGCGTGGCCTCGATGCTCGAGATCACGTCGGTGTAGATACCCGACGGATCGTCGCGGATGTCGCAGTCGTCATCGCGCGAGCAGTCGGCGAAGAACTCGTCGAGGCCCCGTTCCAGGCCTTCCGCCTGCTGCGTGGCCGTCTCCATCGCCGACAACGTCGGATCCACTGCGCCGTCGAGAACCATCGCCCGCACCCGGTCGGGATAGAGCGTTGCGTAGACGGCGCCGAGCACCGTGCCGTACGAGAAGCCGAGGAAGCTGATCTGCTCCTCGCCGAGCGCGGATCGGATCCGTTCCATGTCGTGCACCGTTGCCAGCGTCGAGATGCTCTCGAGCAACTCGGGGCCGCTCCCGGCGGCGCATTCCCGCGCGAAGCGCTCGCTCACGTCTTCAAGCGCCGACCACTCAGCGGCGTCGTCGGGCGACGTGTCACCGGAGAACAGGTAGTCGAGGCGGGAACCGCAGTCGACCGGCGCACTGCGACCCACGCCCCGTGGATCCCACCCGATCACGTCGAATCGGTCGAGCACATCGTCGGGGAGGAAGCTCCTCGCGACCGTCGCGAGGTTGACGCCCGAGGCACCGGGACCACCCGGGTTGACGAGCAGCGAACCGATCCGCGCGCCGGGATCACCGGCCGGCACCCGCAGGAGCGCGAGGTCGATCGTGTCGCCGCCGGAGGAATCGTCGTCGCGTGGCACCGCGAGCACGCCGCACTCGCTGTCGCCTCCTCCGTCGCACGACGACCAGCTGATCCGCGAGGGCGCATCCCGGCCCGGCTTCGTCGTCCCCCAGGTCGCGGTGACCGTTCCTTCGGACCCCGTGCTCGTGCAGGAAGCGAGGGTCCCCGAGACCACGAGCACGCCCACGAGCACGGCGACGACCGATCGCGCGGCACGGACGGCCCGTCGGCGGCGGCGCACAGTGGGACCCATCCCCCAGGTTGGCACACCCCCGTGCCGGCTCCGGCGTCGCCTGCTAGCTTCGGTCCCGTTCGAGGACGGGGGAAGACCGGTGTGATTCCGGCGCTGACCCGCAACTGTGAACGCATCCGATCCGGTCATACGACCGGCGACGGTACGTGAGCCAGATCACCCACCTCGATCCGCCGGGGCCCGCCCGGCGCTCACCGTGCCGCACCTGCGGCCACGACCGAGCTCTCGAGGACCGGAGCTCACGGAGGAATCACATGTTTCGTCAACGTTCGACGCGCGTCGTGCTCGGCGCGCTCTGTCTCGTCTTGGCCCTGAGCGCCTGTCGTTTCCAGGCGTACGGCAACGCACCCGTCGAAGCCAGTGCCGACAGCGGAGTTGCATGGTTGAAGACCGTGCAACAGCCCGATGGCGGGTTCGAGGTGGCCGGGTTCGCCGGCTTCGAGACCCCCGACGCCGTCCTCGCGATCGCCAGCGCGGCGCAGACAACCTACGCCTGGGACAAGGCAACCGCCCGCAACGCAGTGCTCGCGACCGTCAAGAACGGCAACACGCCGCTCGACGCGCTCGACGACTTCGCCCAGTCGGGTCTCGACGCCGGTCAGGCGGCCAAGTTGATCACGCTGGTCACCGTGCCGCTCGGACTGTCGAGCACGGCCTTCGATCCCGAGGGCGACGGCGCGCAGAACCTCGTCGGCACCGTCGACGCCGGCCTGCTCCCGAACGGCTCCTACGGCCTGTTCGGCGGGACGCTCTCCGCTGCGATCGCGAAGAAGACGCTGGGCGCGACTGTTCCCGCCGCCACCGTTGTGTACATCAAGGGTGCGCAGCAGGCGAACGGCGGGTGGAGCTACACCGGCCTGGCGGGTGGGACCGATCTCGACGTCGACACCACCGCGGCCGCCATCCAGGCCCTGGTCGCAGCCGGGGTCCCGACCACCGACGCCGACCTGAACCAGGGGCTCGCGTTCCTCGCGAACCGGCAGCGGCCGAACGGCTCGTGGCAGTCGTTCGGTTCCGACGACCCGAACTCCACGTCGACAGCGGTGCTCGCGATCACCGCCGCCGGGTTCAACGTGGAGCTGCCGTGCTGGCGGAACACGGCTGCACCCGGTCTCGCGGTAAACCCGTACGGCAACCCGCTGAACTGGCTGCGCATCAGCCAGACGCCGAGCGGCCGTTTCGTCAGCCCGAACGACGCGTTCGGGGTGAACACGTTCGCGACCAGTCAGGCCGTCGAGGGGCTGCAGCGCAACTGGGTGCCGATCGCGCCCTTCGCACCCAGGACCTGCTAGCCGAGGGCAGGGAGTCGCAAAAGGCCTGGGCCCACACCTGGAACGTGTGCTCGCCGGCGGGGATCGTCACCGCACAGGTGTCGATCCCCGCGGCGCGCGCGAGAGGAACCAGCTCGTTCTCACCCCCGCGCCGCGCGACCGCTCCTCCGCTCCTCCTCGAGCGGTGGCGGCGTAACGTGCGCGGATGACCGGGGCCGCCATCGCACTCGCGCTCCTCGCGGCGTTCCTGTTCGCGCTCGCGTCGGTGGCCCAGCAGCGCGAAGCCGCGAACACCGGCGAGCACGGGATCCGCCTCTTCCAGAAGCTGCTCCGGAATCCCCGCTGGTGGGCCGGAGTCGGTGGCGACACCGGTGGCTACATCGCGCAGGCCGGAGCGCTCGGCCTCGGGTCGATCCTGCTCGTGCAGCCGGTGCTCGTCACGACCCTCCTGTTCGCGCTCCCCCTCTCCGCCCGCTGGAACCAGCGCACGGTCTCCCGGAACGAGCTGTGGTGGGCGACGGCGTTGATCATCGCGATCGCGGTCTTCGTGGTCGCGGGCGACCCGAACGAAGGCGTCGACGTCGCGCCGTTCCGCGACTGGCTCCCGTCGCTGATCGTGATCGGCGTGCTGATCGGGATCTCGACCGCGGTCATCCTCACCCGCCCCGGCCGCCCCCGGGCCCTCGCGCTCGCGGTCTCCACCGGTCTGCTCTACGGGCTCACGAGCGCGCTCACGAAGTCGGTCATGAGGCTGTTCGCCGACGGGCTCGATCCGCTCCTCACCTCGTGGGAGACCTACGTGCTCGTGGTGGTCGCGATCACCGGGACCGCGCTCCAACAGATGGCATTCCAGGCCGGCTCGCTCGAGATCTCGCTGCCCGCGGTCACCGTGCTCGATCCTGTGGTCGCGGGCCTCCTCGGGATCGTCGCCCTGCAGGAAGGCATGCGCGCCGACGGACCCAGGTGGGGTCTCATCGGGATCAGCCTGCTGGTGATGGTGATCGGGACGGCTGCTCTGGCCCGTGCCGGCGTTCCCACGCCGCCCACAGGAACGGCGGGAGGCACAACGCCACCGTCGCCACCCCCAACAACGACACGTACACCACCGGGTTCCCCGTCTTGAGCTGATCGGGCGGCACGAAGCCGAGGATCAAGGTCCCCACGCAGCCGATGAACCCGGCACCCGCGATGAGCCACACCCCGGGGATCCCGCCGGGGATGCGGTACGGGCGCGCCGTGTCGGCCTGGGTGTACCGGAGTCGGATCACCGACGCGAACATCAGCGCGTACATCACCGCGATGATCTGCGCGGTCACCGCCGAGAGCATCCAGTAGCTCGTGCTGACACTCGGCACGAGGAGGAACACCAGCGAGAAGATCGTTCCCCCGATCCCCTGGACGATGAGCAGCTCGACCGGCACATCGCGATCGTTCGTCTTGCCGAGCCGGCGCGGGGCGCCGCCGTCGCGCGCGACCGCGCCGACACCCTTCGCAGGCCCGAGGATCCACGGGCTGAGGTGGGCGATGCCACCCAGCGACACCACGAGGGCGAGCGGCCTCAGCAACCAGCCGACCCCGAGTTGGTCGAGTGCCCGTTGGAAGAGCTCCATCGTGCCCGAGACGAGGCTCAGTTCCTTCGCGGGGATGATGATCGCGAGGAAGAGGGAGCCGAGCACCGAGAACGCCACGATGATCGCAACCGACAGGAAGATCGCACGCGGCACCGACTTGGCCGGATCGCGGGTCTCCTTGGCGTGGAACCCGGCCATCTCCATCCCGGTGAACAGCAGGATGATCCCGCCGAGGAACGCGAGGTTCCCGAACGAGATGTCGGGCATCAACGCGCCGGTCGAGAACGGGATCTGCGACGGGTTGCCGTCGGCGAGCCAGGCGATGCCGAGGATCACCACGAGGATCGCGGGGAAGATCGAACCGAGCACGGTCCCGATGCCACTCACCATCGCGGAGGACTTCACCCCGCGCATGTTCAGCGCGGTGGTCCCCCAGAAGAACGCGAGCATGACGGTCACCAGGTAGAACTTGTTGTTCGCGAGGGCCGGGTTGAACACGTACGCCAACGATGCGGCCATGAACGACAGCACGGTCGGGAACCACGGGATGTTCTCCGCGTAATCGCACCAGACCGCGAGAAAGCCGGTCCGGCCGCCGAACGCCTCCCGCACCCACGCGTAGATGCCGCCGTCTTCGGGCCAACCGGTCCCGAGCTCGGCCGCCGCCATCGACACGGGGATCAGGAAGATCAAGATCGAGAACAGGAACAGCACGAGCATCGACCAGCCGTAGTTCGCCATCATCGGCAGATTGCGGACACTCACCACCGCGGCCATGTCGATCGCGATGAGCCCGAGCACCCCGATCCCCGCGAGCTTGGTCCTGCTGAACCTGCTCACTTGGCACCGGCTGCGTGAAGGGCGTCGGTGAGGCGTTCCATCACGTCGTCGTCGCGCGCGCCGTTGGCGAACAGGGTGTAGGGACCCCAGGTCCACACCACGCCGTCGCTCCGCGGCCGAGTCAGGCCCTCGAATTGGCGCGCGGCGCCGTCGCGGGCCTCGGCGTCGTCGAAGCGGTCGACGGTCAAGCGGATCCGATCCTCGTCGCAGTCGATCGCCACCGTGTAGATCCGGGTCTCGATCGCTTCGTTCGCGAGACCGTCGGGTCGACGGGTCTCCGAGCAGATGTCGAGGTCGCCGGTGCCCAGCGCGGCCCGGACGTCGGAGAGCCGCTGGTCGCCGAAGTCGGCCCGACCGGCTCCGCACGACACGGCCAGCACGGCCGCGAACGCGAGAGCGAATGTGGAGCGAACGACCCACTCAGTCGAGGCCACCGAGTCCCGCCCCGCCGAGTGAGCGGAACGATCTCGGCGCCTCACGCGACCTGCGATCCCGATCCCGGGGTGCTGTCGGCGTCGTCGGGCGCGAGGACTCCGCCGACGGCCTTCGGGACCAGGAGCTGGCCGAGGCCCGGCACGGCGAGGAACCCTTCGACGCCCACGTAGAGGAGGCCGACGCGCGGAAGGTCGGCCGGTTCGGGGAACACCATGCAGCGCGGCAACCACTCCGGATCGAACTTCTGGTTGAACGACCGCAGCGACTCGATCTGGAAGAACGGGTTCAGCTTGCGCACCCACCAGGTCGCGAACTTCTGCACGGGCGTGTGCTGGATCTCCGGGTCGAGCATCCGACCCCACGCCGCGAAGTTCATCGACAGCCGGATCACGCCACGCTCGCGCAGCGCGGCGGCGGCATTGGAGATCAGGAACTCGGTCATGCCGTTCGGCGCGTCGGGATCGTGGCGCATGAGGTCGAGCGTGTAGCCGAAGTCCTGTCCGTAGGCCGGCACCACCCGGAGGAAGCCGCCGGGCTTGCCGTGCTGGTCGACCGCGATGCACAGCAGGAACTCGGGGTTCTCCCCCTTCACGTCCTGGCTCAGGGCCATCGTGAACCCCCGCTCGGGGTTCTTGCCCCGCCAGCGGGCACTGATCGCGTTGAGCTGGTCCACCAACTCGGGTGGCGCGGCCGACTCGGCCACGAGCCGGAACTGGTGGTCGCGCGCGACCCGTCGCGCGGCCTGGCGCACGCTCTTCGCCGCGGGCGAGTCGATGTCGAACCGGTCGCAGTGGATGATCGCTTCGTCGCCGAGGTAGAAGTGGTGGAGCCCCCGCGATGAGTAGATCGCCATGTCCGACTCGCGGACGCTGAGGAACGCGGGCTTCCAGGCCCGATCGTGGCAGTAGGTGTGGAACACGTCGACGACGAGCGCTATCGACTCGGGCCGCCCGATCGGGTAGCCCGACGCGAGGCCGTAACCCCCCATGTAGGTGTAGGCGATCATCGCTTCGCCGTCGGACGCGAAGAAGAAGCTCTTGTCGTCGCGGAGCGAGAAGTAGGCGAGCGTGTCCCACCCGTAGGTGTGGACGAGGTGCTCGGCTTTCTCCCAGTCACTGCTGCGGTGCGGTGCGCGCACCGTGAGTGGGCGCAGGAGCAACCAGAGCAGGCCGACCACGCCGAAGATCCCCAGCCCGAGGAGCGCCGCCGGGAAGAAGTCGGCGAAGAACTTGCTCTCGTACGTGTAGACACCGCTGACCCCAACGAGGCCGACCGTGATCGTCTCGAGCATCCCCAACAGCGTCAGTGAGGGGTCGACCTTGTTCCGTTCGAGGAGCAGGGCGACGATGCCGAACCCGTAGACGATCGCGATGTAGAGCGGCACCGCCCGGATCAGGCGCAGTGCCGACGGTGGATCGGCCGGAGCCGCGAACCGGCGTCGGTACCCGATCAGCAATCCGAGGACCACCGCGGAGTACACCCCGGCCAGCGGATGCTCCTTCACGATGTCGAAGAACAGGGTGATGGCGAACAACACCACCGCGAGTTGCCAGGCCCGGTGCTTGCGACGGGCGAGTTGGTCGGCGAGGTAGATCAGCGCGACGCCGATGAGCACGCCGACGACGTGGCCGGTGACCCTCGCCCACTGCGGGGCGATCGCGTCGCCGAAGAGCGAGAAGCGCTCGTGGAACCACGGGAGTCGGGCGAGGATCGCGAGGACGCCTCCGAACGCGGTCAGCCACGCGATCGCGCGGACCGGAGCCCGCGAGGGGCGCACCGGAGGCGGCGGCGCGGCACGGAGCGCGGTGACCGTCGCCACGGCTTCGGGCGGGAGGCCGTCGACCTCTTTCCCGGATCCGTGCGGGGTGTTCTCGCTGAGGCCACCCATCCCCGGCTCGGGGCGCAGCGTCGGGAAGAGGATCACCTCCCGGATGCTCGGCGTGCCGGTGAGGTACATCACGAGCCGGTCGATTCCGATGCCGAGCCCGCCCGTGGGCGGCATGCCGTACTCGAGCGCGCGCACGTAGTCGAGGTCGACGTCGCCGGCTTCGGCGTCGCCGTGGGCCTTCGCCTTCGCTTCGTCCTCGAACCGTTGGAGCTGGTCGACGGGATCGTTGAGCTCGCTGTAGGCGTTGGCCAGCTCGTGGCCGGCGATCACGAGCTCGAAACGCTCGGTGAGCGTCGGATCGTCGCGGTGCGGGCGCGCGAGGGGTGACACCTCGCGGGGGTGGTCGAGCACG
>JBBRHS010000112.1:0-8352 GCA_038222385.1 Acidimicrobiia bacterium | reverse complement strand
GGCGAACCCGTTCGCTCAGATCCGACCCTCGTCGATCGCCCGGACGATCCACGGAATCACTTCGTCGAGCATCTCGTCGAGCCCCGTCGTCGCCTCGAACCCGAGGACCTTGCGGGCCTTGTCGGTGGCCGGAACCCGTCGTTGCACATCGTGCTCGAACGGGGGATCCGACACCCACCGGAGCTCCGAGCCGTCGTCTTTGATCTTCGACCAGATGGTGCGGGCGAGCTCGATGACGGTCGTCGACTCGTCGGTCGACAGGTTGAAGTCTTCGTTCCGGGCATCGGGATGGGTCATCGCGGTGACGATCCCGCGGGCGAGGTCGCCGCCGTAGGTGTAGTGGCGGACCTGGGTCCCGTCGCCGAGGAGCCGAAGCGGGTCCTGGCCCTTGAGGATCTTCTGGACCAGGTCGGGGACGACATGGCTCATCGCGAGTTCGACGTTGCCACTCAGGACCTCGACCTCACCGAGCGCCCTCGCCTCGCCCACGCCCACGCAGTTGAACGGCCGCACGATCGTGTATGGGAGGCCGTACTGGTCCCATGCCGCGCGAGCGAAGTACTCGACGGCCAACTTCTGGAACCCGTACGACGATCGCGGCGGCGGTACCTCGTGCTGCTGACCTTCGAACGACGGCCAGGAATCCGCCGACTCGAAGACCATCGACGAGCTCATGAACGTGACCTTCTCGAGCGGCCCGTTCCCGAAGACCCTGATCGCCGCGTCGCACGCGGCCGCGGTGATCCGCTCGTTCGTGGCGATCAGGTCGTAGGCATAGGTGTGGAAGTAGGAGATCCCACCGATCAGCGCCGCGCCGGCGATGAAGTGGTCGCAGTCGCCGAGCAGCTCGGCAACGAGTTCGGTGTCGCGCGCGTCACCTTCGACCAGCCGGTAGCCCGGATCGGCGTCGTAGGAGTGCGCGATCGGCCCGTACTTCGAGAAATCGTCGAGCCCGACGACCGTGTGGCCGCCGCGCAGTAGCTCCTGCACCACGTACCCGCCGATGAAACCGGCTGTACCACTGACCAGCACCTTGCTCATGAGATCCTCGGTCCGAAGGCATAGAGGTACCAGTGGATGTAGCGCGGGAGCCACGACCACAGCTGGAAGTTCGACTTCGGGATCGCCCGGTCGAGCCAGATCGTGGGGATCTCGGCGACGGGCAGGCGGCGGCGGCGCGCCTTCGCCACCAGCTCGATCCCCAGCTCGAACCCCTCGTCGGACTCGATCCCGACCTCGTGCACGAAGTCGCGGCTGTACGCCTTGAAGGAGTTCGTTGCGTCCCGGGTGCCGACCCGGGCGAGGATGACGCGTGACCGGCCCGCGAGACGTGACATGGTCGACTTCAGGAATCCACCCCCGACCTGCTGGCCGCCCTTCGTGTAGCGCGAGGCGGCCGCGACGACGACGCCACGCTGCACCAGATGGGTGAGCTCCTCGATCTGGCGGGGGTCGTCGCAGCCGTCGGCCATCGTCACGACGACGACGTCGGACGTCGCCCGGCTGATGCCGTAGCGCAGCGCCCGGCCGGGTCCCTTGCCCTCGGTGTTCAAGGTGGGCGCGACCCGCGGGTCGGACTGGGCGTACTTCTCGAGGTGCGGACGCGTGGTGTCGTCGGCCGAGTCGAACACGACGAGCACCTCGCAAGGGACCTTGACCTCGTCGAGCAGACGATCGAGGTACTCCACGATCGCTTCACCTTCGTTGTAGACCGGCACGACCACCGACACCTGGGGGGTCACACCCGATCACCGAACCCGCGGAGGTTCCAGATGTCGACCACCGGGACCTCGACCTCGATGTCGGCGTAGATCTTGTGCGGCGTGGCGATCACGAGGAGGTCGGACGTCGTGAGTACCTCGTCGAGCGGCACCAGGTCGGGATCGACCGTGACGTAGGGGTCGGTACAGAGCAGCTTCGCGGCCTTGATGCGGAGCAGACGCTTCAGCTTGTAACTGAGGCTCGATCGGATGTCGTCGGACTCCGCCTTGAACGACGTGCCGAGGATCCCGACCGTCATGGAAGCGAGGTCGTACTCGCGCTCGAGGCGGTCGACGACGTACATCGGGAGACCCTCGTTGATCATCATGCTGGCGTGACCCAGCGTGAAGTTGTTCTTGTTGAACGCCGCGAGTTGCATGGTGTCCTTCAGGAGGCACGGACCGGCGGCGAGTCCGGCGCCGGGCAGGTCGGCGGCGCGGGGGTAGTCGAAGGTGATCGCGTCGCGGATGCGCGAGAAGTCGAGCCCGAAGTCGTTGGCGATCATGTACAGCTGGTTGGCCGCGGCGAACTTCACGTACCGCCAGGTGTTGGTGAACAGCTTGGCGAGCTCGGCTTCCTCCACGTCGAGGCGTACGATCGACTTGGCGATCCCGGCGAACAGCGCATCGGCCCGCTTCACCGCGGCCTCGGTCCGCGCCGAGACGATCTGGGGCAACTCCCGCAGCTCCACCAGCGCCCGGCCCTCGGCGATCCGCTCGGGACAGAACGACACATCGATCGCCAGCCCCGATCCGGCGATCAGGCGTTCGATCATCGCGGTCACGCCGGGGTAGACGGTGCTGCGCAGGATCAGGTGCTGACCGTCGCGGAGGTGCGCCAGCAGGCCCTCGACCGCGGTCAGGACGAACTCAGGCTTCGGGTTCATGTACTCGTCGACCGGTGTGCCGATCACCACGACGACGTGCTCGGCCGACGAGACCGACCCGGGATCGGTCGAAGCGCTCAGCGCGCCCGACGCGAGCACTCGCGCGAGCAGCTCACTCGCTCCGTCCTCGTGGAACGGCATGATCCCCGACCGCACCTGCTCCACGGCCGCGGCGTCGCGGTCGTACAACATGACGGCGTGGCCGGCATCGGCGAAGACCAGCCCGAGCGGCAGCCCGACGTGGCCGCAGCCACCGACGATCGCGATCGCGCCCGGTGCATCCGTGCCCTTGTCCGAACGGCCTCGTCCTACTGCCATCACGAGGAGGATAGCGGAGCGAGGGGACCGGACAAAAGCGGCGTTCCGGTCAGTCAGGGGTGCTCGGCGAGGAGGAGGAACTGCTTGCCCAGCACCCGCCACGCGAGGGGCGAAGCGAGGTAGCGCCGGGTGAGCGCGGGCGACGACGGCAGCCGGCTCCGGAACGAGAACGGGAGGAAGCGTGCCACGACCTCGGTCACGGTGAAGTCGGCCGCGACGAGGTGCTCCTCCACCGAGACGTGGGTGAGCGCGAGCGTGTGATCGGCGCAGTCGAAGTAGTCGGCCCGGCAGTACTTGAAGTTGGGTCCCATGATGGCCAGGACCCCGCCCGGCACCAGCAGCTCACGCATCCGCCCGAGGAACGCGGCGACTGCATCGGGATCAGCCAGGTGCTCGAGCAGGTTCGACACGAAGATGCCGTCGAAGTGGTTGTCGGGGAGCACGACGTCGAAGATGTCGCCGATGAGGAGGTTCACCTCGGGGTCGACGAAGCGCTCGGCATGGTCGACGATGTCGACGAGCCACCGCTCCTCGGCTGCGATCGCATTCACGAACTCGCCCCGACCACCCGCCGGGTCGAGCACGCGCGCCGGCCGTCCCATCCGGGTCCAGACGAACGGCGCGACCTCGTCCCACACCGCTTGGCGGGAGTCCTGGTCCACATCGCGGAACCGGAAGCCGTACAGCCTCTTGTAGTCGAGGCCTCCAGGACGAGTCACGTCGCCGCGGGGGCGCCGACAACCTGCTCGGTCATACCTGACAGGCTTCGCAGTAGAAGGTCGACCGACCGCCCACCTTCGTCCGCGCGATCGGGTGACGGCACCGGCGACACGCCTCGCCCTCCCGGGCGTACACCTTGTGGTGCAACTGGTACTGCCCCGGCTCGCCGAAGAGGTCTACGTACTGCTCGTCGGCGAGCGACGAACCGCGATACTTCACCGCGTCCTGGAGCACCTCACCGATGGCGCGGTACAGCCGGCGCACCTCCGATGACGACAGGGAATCGCTCATCCGGTCCCAGCGGAGTCCGGCGGTGAAGAGGATCTCGTCGCTGTAGATGTTCCCGATGCCGGCCATGAACTTCTGGTCCATGAGCAACGCCTTGAGCTTCGTCTTGCGGGCCCGCAACATCTCGCCGAAGTAGTCCCAGGAGACCGCGGTCTCCAACGGGTCGTACCCCAGGTGGGCGAGTTCCTCGACCTCCTTCTCGATGTCGTCGGCGTGGGTGACGAACATCTCACCGAACGTGCGGGGGTCGACGAAGCGCAGCTGGCCGCCCTGGGTGAACGTGATCACCACGTGGGTGTGCTTCAGGGTGGCGTCGCGAGCGCTCTTCGCCCGACGGAGCTGACCCGACATCCCGAGATGCACGACGAGCGCGTCGCCGCCGTCGAGCGCGATGACGAGGTACTTCCCGCGCCGCTCCACCCCGGTGATCTTCTGGCCTTCGAGGGGCGCAGTGAACTGCTTGCGCTGACGGTGCCGACGGACCGCCCGCATGCTGCCCGTGACCTCCGCCCCCTTGATGCGTTTGCCGACGACCTCCTTCTCGAGGTCTCGGCGCACCACCTCGACTTCAGGCAACTCCGGCATCGTGTCCCCCCAGCCCATTGGTGCCGACGGCGTCGGCGGTGTCGTGGTTTCGCAGCCACGCCCAGGCGGCCGCGGCGGCCGCCTGTTCTGCATGTTTCTTCGACCGACCTTCGCCTTCACCCCGTACGATCCCTCCGACCAGCACGGTCGCGAAGAAGTGCTTGGCGTGGTCGGGGCCTTCGTCGCGCACCTGGTAACGCGGTAACCGTTCGAACCGCCGCGCTGCGAGCTCCTGCAGCAGACTCTTGTAGTCGTGATCGCCCGGCCCAACGGCTGCAGCATCGATCTTCGCTTCCAGCAACGCGAGTACGACGCGTTGTGCGGTCTCCCAGCCACCGTCGAGGTAGACCGCCGCGATCACCGCCTCCAGGGCGTCGGAGAGGATCGAGGTCTTCGCTCGGCCCCCCGACGCGTCTTCGCCCTTGCCGAGCAGCAACGCGGGACCGAGATCGATGGCGGTCGCCACCTCGGCCAGCACCTCCGCGTTCACGACCGACGCGCGGATCTTGGCGAGCTCACCCTCGGGCAGCAGCGGGTACCGCCGGAACATGTAGTCGGTGACCACGAGGCCGAGGACCGCGTCGCCGAGGAACTCGAGCCGCTCGTTCGACTCCACTGCCGAGTGCTCCGCGCAGTACGAGCGGTGCGACAACGCGAGCCGGAGCAGCTCGGGGTCGTCGAACGCGGTGTCGAGTCGCACCTGCAGGTCATCCACGGCGGAGTTGCTCCGCCGCCGTGGGCGCGTCACCGTCGAGTGGCGCGCCCTGGGCCCGTTCGAGCCGGGCCGACACGACATCGACGAGATCGCCGACCGTGGCGACGTCGGCGAGGTCTTCATCGGCGATGGCGAAGCCGACGGTCCGTTCGCCGAGCTCCGCTTCGATCGCCTCCACGAGATCGATGAGCGCGAGCTCGTCGGCGCCGAGGTCATCGACGAGACGGGCGTCGAGCGGGACCTCGACGTCGACGAGCTCCAGCACCTCGGCGGTGTTGAACCGGACGCACCTGACGACATCGTCGGGTCCGAGTCGGTCGCGACCGACGTGGGTCTCAGCCGGCATCGCCGGCCGTCGCGTTCACGGTCGCAGCACCTGCGTCGGAGATCGCCCCGGCGATGCGGCCGACCACGTCGACATCGACGCAGTCGGCGGCGACCTTCACCGCGTTCACGATCGCCCGGGCCGACGACGAGC
Source organism: Acidimicrobiia bacterium (assembly GCA_038222385.1). GTDB lineage: Bacteria > Actinomycetota > Acidimicrobiia > IMCC26256 > JANYLB01 > JANYLB01. The sequence goes on along the minus strand of JBBRHS010000112.1, from coordinate 2,601 downwards.
CGTGGGAGATCACGCAGACGCCGTCGATCCCGAGCAGCACCGCGCCGCCCGTCGCGTCGGGATCGAGCTCCGCGGCGGCATCGAGTAGCAGGGGGGCGACCACTGCGCCGGCTTCCTTGGCCTCGGGCGTCGACTCGAGCACACCGAACACGAGGCCGGCGACCTGACGCAGCGCACCCTCGAGGGTCTTGAGCGCGACGTTGCCGGTGAACCCGTCGGTCACGACAACATCGGGCTCGGTGGCCATGAGGTCGCGGCCCTCGACGTTGCCGACGAAGCCGGGGAGGGGCTCGAGCAGCGAGAACGCCCGCTTGCGCAGGTCGTCGCCCTTGCCGGCTTCTTCACCGTTCGAGAGGAGGCCGATGGTCGGCGCGTCGATGCGGAACCGGGCCCGGGCGTACTCACTTCCCATGCGGGCGAACTGGAGGAGCCACTCGGGTTCGCAGTCGACGGTCGCCCCACCGTCGATGAGGATCTGGGGGTGGGACCCGGGGACCGGGATGGGCACCGCGATGCCCGGTCGGGCGACACCCTTGATCCGCCCGCAACGGAGCAGTGCGCTCGCCATGGTCGCGCCAGTGTTGCCGGCACCGACCATCGCCTGCGCACGACCGTCGCGGACCGCTTCCGCGGCACGCACGAGCGACGAGTCCTTCTTCGTGCGCACCGACGACGCGGGGTCGTCGTGCATCGCCACGACCTCGCTCGCGGCAACGACTTCGACGCCGTCGGGCGGACCACCCGCAGGGAGCAGGGGTTCGATCGCGTCCGGCCGACCCACGAGGAGGACGCCGACGTCGAGTTCGTGCGCCGCCTGGAGCGCGCCCGCGACGATCTCGCCGGGCGCCCGGTCGCCGCCCATGGCGTCGACCGCAACCGTGCAGGCACGTCCCATGACGTCTCGACTCGTTCCGCTCACTCGCCGACGACGGATGGGCACCGTCGTCGCGCGGGAACCCGTTCGCTGCACATCTCGACTCGTTCCGCTCACTCGCCGACGACGGATGGGCACCGTCGTCGCGCGGGAACCCGTTCGCTGCACATAGGAGAGAGCTAGTCGACCTCGACGGCTTGGCGACCGCGGTACCAGCCGCAGTTGCCGCACACCACGTGCGGCAGCTTCACCGCGCCACAGTTGGGACACAGCGAGCGAGCCGGTGCCTCGAGTCGCCAGTTCGACGCGCGACGGGTGCGCGTCTTGGCTCGGGGGGTCTTGCGCTTCGGGACGGCCATTGCCTCTCCTTGCGTTTCAGATCTGCAACTCGCGCAGGGCATCCCAGCGCGGGTCGGGTGGATTGGGATCGCAGTCGCACGCGGTGTCGTTGCGGTCGGCGCCGCACACCGGGCAGAGCCCGGAGCACTCGGCCGAGCACCGGGGTGCGACGGGGAGCTCGAGGAGCACGGCATCGCGCACGGCGATCTCGAGATCGATCTCGTCGCCGTCGAGTCCGTAGGTCTCGCCTTCGAGCGGTTCGGCTTCGAACAGCTCCGAGATCGGGCAGTCGAGCTCGCCCCCGACCTCGATCAGGCACCGGGCACACGGAGCGGTCCAGCGACCACTGACGCGACCCCGCACGACGATCCCGTCGGGGATCCGCTCGAGCTGCACGTCGGTGACGAGCGGCACCTCCGGATCGAGCCGGGTCGTCCCGACCCGGGCGTCGCTCAGTTCGGGCACCTCGATCCGCACCTCGCGCCGCGACGCGGGTTGGTGCAGGAGGTCCGCGATGGCGAGACGGAATGGGCTGGCGTTCATATGGGGTTCATCGCCTTCGGGCGGCAGCGCAGGAACAAAACGGGCGAGAGCGAGCGTGGCCCCGGCCTCGACCGGGCCGCGCGGGGCGCGCCGACCGTCGATCGTAGCAGTGCAGCCCCATTTCCCAGGATCTGGTTCTGATCCCGGGACCAGCGGACTTGGCCCGCTCGGCCCTCTTGTCTAGACCTGATCCTGGTCGAAGAAGGCGCTCTCGCCGGATTCGTCGGATTCCTCGGCCGATTCGGGCAGTTCGACCACGACCTGGAGCCGCTCCCGACCCTTCTGGACCGCCTGCATCGTCCGCTCGAGCACGACCTCGAACGAGGCCAGCTTCTGATCGACGTAGTCCTCGGCCTCGTGCTGGAGCGCCCGGGCCGCGGCCTCGGCATCGTCGATCACGGTGCGCGCCCGGCGCCGGGCCTCCCTCACCACCTCGCTGCGCTCGACCATGCGCTCGGCCTGGAGCCGCCCGGCTTCCACGATCTCGTCGGACTCGCGCCGCGCCTGCACGAGGAACTCCTCGCGCTCCTTCAGCAGCCAGCGGGCGCGACGAAGCTCCTCGGGGAGTCCCTCGAGCGCCTCCTCCACCAGCGCGAGCACTTCGTCGCGGTTGATGAGCACCGATGCCGACATCGGCATCGATCGCCCCGACTCCACGAGCTCACGCGCCTGCAGCAGCGCGGCCTCGGTATCGGGGTGGTACTCGGTGTCGAGCGGATCGGCCTCGGGTTGTTCCACGTCGTTCATGCTTGTTCTCCCTCCAGGAACCGCTCGTTCAGCCGTTTGGCGACGAGTGGCGGAACCATGCTCGAGACGTCGCCACCGAAACGGGCGACCTCCCGCAC
>JBBRHS010000111.1:0-8471 GCA_038222385.1 Acidimicrobiia bacterium | reverse complement strand
ATGCCGAGCTCGCCGAGGTCGACGACGACAGCCTCGGCGGCCGGCGGTTCTCCGGCTGGGAGCCGGAGCCGTTCGCCGACGTCGTGTACGGCGCCGGCTTCGAGCTCGACGACATCAGAGCCGACGACGAGTGGATCACAGTCGAGGGGCACCGGGGTCGCCTGCTGCCCGACTCGGTCGCGCCGGGGATGCGCGTCCTCGTCGCCGGCCTGAACCCCAGCCTCTACACGGCCGACGCGGGCGTCGGCTACGCCCGACCGGGCAACCGATTCTGGCCCGCCGCGCTCGCGTCGGGACTCGTGACCCGCGATCGTGACCCGTTGGCTGCGCTGCGCGACCACTGCGTCGGCATGACCAACCTCGTGCTCCGCGCCACACCCCGAGCCGACCAGGTCTCGGCCGCGGAGTACCGCGACGGCACCGCCCGGGTCGCACGACTCGTCGAGTGGTTGCAACCGCAGGTGCTGTGCGTGGTCGGGATCACGGGCTGGCGCATCGCCGTCGACAAGAAGGCGAAGGTGGGGCTCCAGCCGGAACCGCTCGGCGGTCGGCCCGTCTACGTGATGCCGAACACCAGCGGCCTGAACGCCCACTCCAAACCCGCCGACTACGAACGCCACTTCCGCGAGGTGCTCGCGCTGACCACCTAGACCCCGTTGGTGCGATTGTCCACCCCAGAGGTGGCCCAATCGCACCAACGCAGCGTCGGCGGGTCGGTCGGCGGGTCAGTCGGCGTCGAGGCCGAGGAGGGCGAGCGCACGTTCGGTGACGTGCTCGGTGGTGAAGCCGAACTCACGCATGACGGTGGCGCCGGGGGCGGAAGCGCCGAAGCGGTCGATGGCGACGACGTCGTCGGCGTAGCGCTCCCAGCCGAAGCTCGTTCCCGCTTCGACGGCGAGCGTGGGAACGCCGGGCGGTAGCACCGTCGCCTGCTCCTCCGGCGTTCGCGCCGCGAACAGCTCCCAGCACGGCATCGACACGACGCGCGTCGAGGTGCCGCGTTCGGCGAGTGCCGCCGCAGCCCCCACGCAGTGCTGCACCTCGGAGCCGGTGCCGATGAGCACGAGGTCGAGACCCGGGCCCGTCTCGTCGACGAGCGTGTACGCGCCCTTCTCGACACCGTCGGGCGCGCGTTCGGCCGAACCGTCGAGCACCGGGACCTTCTGGCGGGTGAGGATCAACGCGGTCGGGCCCGAACGGTCGATGTGCACCCGCCATGCCTGCGCGACCTCGTTGGCGTCGGCCGGACGGACGACGCGCAGCCCGGGCATGGCCCGCAACGACGCGAGGTGCTCGATGGGCTGGTGCGTGGGGCCGTCTTCGCCGAGGCCGATGGAGTCGTGCGACCAGACGAACGCGACCTTGTAGCCCGAGAGTGCCGCGAGCCGCACGGAGCCGCGCATGTAGTCGCTGAACACGAAGAACGTTCCGCCGAACGGCAGGAGGCCACCGGTGGCCATCCCGTTCATGATGGCGCCCATTGCGTGTTCGCGGATGCCGAAGTGGAGTTGGCGACCCTTGAACCGGTGGGTGTCGATCGGCTCGGAGCCCTTGAGCTCCGTCCCGGTGTTGCCGGTCAGGTCGGCAGCGCCGCCCACGAGGGCCGGGACGACGTCGGCGATGGCGTCGAGCACCGCTGAGCACGCCTTGCGGGTCTCGACCTGCTCGCCCGCGTTCCACACCGGGAGCTTCGCTTCCCAACCCGCGTGGCCGGTGCCCGCGATGCAGAGGTCGTAGTCGTCGGCCAGCGAACGCTCAGCCTGGCGAAGCGCGACGTGGCGGGCGCCCCAGGCGTCGCGATCGGCTTCGCCGCGCCGGCCCGCTTCCCGGTAGAACTCGAGCACGTCGTCGGGCACCCAGAAGTGCTCGTCGGGCGGCATGTCGAGGATCTCCTTGACCGCGCGGATCTCGTCTTCGCCGAGCGGACTCCCGTGGGCCGCGGGTGTGTCGGTGTACTTGGGCGACGGCCAACCGATGTGACTGCGCAGCACCACCAGGCTCGGACGATCCGCGTCGGCCATCGCGGTGCGGATCGCCCGTTCGAGTGCGTCGAGGTCGTTCGCGACCTCACCGATCTCGATGACTTCCCACCCGTAGGCGCGGAAGCGCTCGGGCACGTTGTCGGTGTAGGCGATCTCGGTCGGGCCGTCGATGGTGATGTGGTTGTCGTCGTAGACCGCGATCAGTCGACCGAGGCCGAGGTGTCCGGCGAGCGACGCGGCTTCGTGGCTCACGCCCTCCTGGAAGTCGCCGTCGGAGCAGAAGGTGAAGACGTGGTGATCGGTGACCTCAGGTCCGAACCGGGCCCGCAGGTTGGCTTCGGCGAGCGCGAGCCCGACGGCGTTCCCGATGCCCTGGCCGAGCGGTCCGGTGGTGACCTCGATGCCGGCGGCATGGCCGCGTTCGGGGTGGCCGGCGGTCTTCGAACCCCACTGTCGGAACTGCTCTAGGTCCTCGAGGGTGAGGCCGTACCCGGTCAGGTACAGCATCGAGTAGAGCAACATCGACGCGTGCCCGCAGGAGAGCACGAACCGGTCACGGTCGGGCCAATCGGGCGCCTGCGCGTCGTAGCGCATGATGCGGGTCCAGAGCACGTGCGCGAGCGGTGCGAGGGCCATGGGCGTTCCGGGGTGGCCGGAGTTCGCCTTCTGGACCGCATCCATCGAGAGGCCGCGGATGACGTTGACCGCCCGCTGCTCGAGCTCGGGCGTGACCGGTGAACTGGTGGGAGAACTGGTACGAGACGGTGTCACGGGGAGCCCCTTCGTCGACCCTGGCGACCCACCTTAGGTGCCCGGCCGAGACGGTTCCTACACTGATTCTCCTGCGAGGAGCGAGTGCACCGCGCCGGCTTCTTGATCCGGTGATCCGAACAGGTGCCGCCCGCGTCCAGCCGCGAACGACACTCGACTACGTCGAATCCGAGGCGACCAGGACCACTTCGACCGCGGCGGGGCCGTGGACGCCCAAGGTCTGGATCATCTCGAGGTCGCCGGTGCGGCTCGGACCGCCGATCCAGGTGAGCGCACTGGGGAGCGGGCCACCCGCGACCCACGCGATCGCGTCGGCGAACGTCGCCACCACGTCGGCGACCGACACGAGGCAGACATGCACCGGAGGCAGGAGGCTCACCGCACGCGGTGAACCCGGCCCGGCCGCCAGCGCGAGCGACCCCGTCTCGGCGACGGCGAGCGCCGATCCCGTGATCCCGAGACGAGCGTCGGGGAGGCGGTCACGCCAGCCGTCGTCGCCGGTGACCAGCACCTCGACGCCCGCGGACCGCAGGCCGTCGACGATTCCGAGGGCGGCGACGAGCTCGTCTGCGGGCGACACCGCAACCGGCGCGCCGGAGGCGTGGACGAGGGCGCGACCGACGACGTGTTCGCTCGCCTCGGCGGAACCGAACGGTCCGTGCACGTCGACCCGGTTCGCGGTGAGCGCCGTCCGCAACCCGTCGACGAGGGTCCCGGTCACCACTGCGACGCACCCGGCTCCCGGTCGGCCCACCGGGCCCGGAACGACCGCCGGTCGGGAAGCGGGAGGTCGCGTGTCGCGGTCCATCCGGTGACGAGTGGGGCCCGTCGGGCCCAGTCGCCGCCGAAGCGCCCGGGGAGCCGCGCAGCGACGGCACTGGCGCGGTACCCGGCCGGTGATGCCCACACGCGTGACCACGCGGTGAAGAGCAGGTGCTTCGCCGACCGCGGGGCCGGACGCGAGCCGAGGGGCGCGCGACCCGTCGGCCACGCGTATCCCTCGCCGGGGAGTCGGACGTGTCCGACGGTGGCGGCGGCGTCGGTCGGTGCGTTGGTCGGTGCGTTGGTGGGTGCGGGCAGCGGGCGGAGCGGACCCGGGACCCTGAGGTCGGCGCGGAGCCGCACGAGCAGGTCCGCGAGCGGGATCTCGACCGGGCAGGCCTCGGTACACGCGCCGCACAGCGACGACGCGCCGGGGAGATCCCGACCCTCCTCGCCGAGCGAGAGCAGCGGCGTGAGGATCTTGCCCATCGGACCGCTGTACACCGCGTCGTACGCGTGACCGGAGACCTTGCGGTACACGGGGCACACGTTCAGGCACGCCCCGCACCGGATGCACGCCAGCATCTCCTCGTACGCAGTGCCGAGCAACGCGCGCCGGTTGTGGTCGAGGAACACGACGTGCAGTTCCTCGGGACCATCGGACTCGCCCTCGCGTCGGGGGCCCGTGATCATCGAGAGGTAGTTCGACAACGACTGACCCGTGGCGCTGCGCGTGAGCAGCGGCACGAGTGTCGCAAGGTCGGCGAAGCGGGGGATCACCTTCTCGATCGGCATGACCGCGATGTGGACGCGCGGCCACGTGGTGCAGAGCCGGCCGTTGCCCTCGTTGGTCACGATCGTGATCGTCCCGGTGTCGGCGGCGGCGAAGTTCACCCCGCTGATACCGACCTCGGCGCGCAGGAACGCGGGTCGGAGGTGGTCGTGGGTCCACGCGGCGAGGGCCTCGCGCTCGACGGGCAACGGACCGTCGGCCCGGGTTCCGAGCACCGCGGCGATCTGGTCGAGCGTCTTGTGGATCGCCGGCGTGATCATGTGCGACGGCCGCTCCTCGGCCACCTGCACGATGTACTCGCCGAGATCCGTCTCGACGACTTCGATGCCCACGGCTTCGAGCGCGGCACCGAGGTCGATCTCCTCCGTGGCCATCGACTTCGACTTCACGACGGTGCGGGCCTCGTTCGCGCGGACGAGGTCGAGCACGACGGTCCGGGCCGCGGCCGGGGTGTCGGCCCGGTGCACGACCACCCCCACGCGCGTGAGCGAGTCCTCGAGCCGATCGAGCCAGCCGTCGAGATCGGCGAGCACCTCCCGACGCAATGCGGCGGCCCGGTCCTTCATCTCGGGGGTCGTGTCGGCGACCGCCCGCGCGGTGTGCAGCCGGGTGTCGAGGTTGCGCAACGCACGTTGCAGCTCCGGGTTCGCGACCGCACTCGTCGCCCGTTCCGAGAAGTTGCCGCCGGGCGTGACGACTCCGTGGGTCACGGCAAGCCCCTGGCCAGCAGCTCGGCGAAGTGGATCGGTCGTGGGCCCGTGCCGGTGCGGCGGCGGCGGCCCTCGAGGTGGAGCAGGCACGAGGAGTCGCCGCTCACGAGGAACTCGGCGTCGGTCGCGGCCGCGTGCGCGAGCTTGTCGTCGGCGAGGGGCCCCGCGACCTCGCCGTGCTCGATCGAGAACGTGCCGCCGAACCCGCAACAGGTCTCGGGCTCGACCATCTCGACGATCGTCGCGCCGGCGGCTTCGAGCAGTCGGCGGGGTGCAGAGCCGACGCCGAGGTTGCGTAGCCCGTGACACGCGTCGTGCACGGTCACGGTCGCGTCGACCCTGGCTCCGAGATCGACCCGGTCCAGCACCGTCACGAGGTACTGCGATAGCTCGAACGTCTTCGCCGCGACTGCGAGCCCCCGATCTCGGTCCCGGCCGGTGAGCAAGCGGTCGTACCAGTGGTGGATCATCGCCGCGCACGAACCCGATGGCGCCACGATCGCGTCGAACGGCTCGAACACGTCGACGAAGTGACGCGCGAGCCGGGCCGCAGCCTCGGGCTCGCCGGAGTTGGCGGCCGGTTGACCGCAGCACGTCTGGGCCTCGGGGAACGACACGTCGCACCCGGCGGCTTCGAGGAGTCGGACGGACGCGACTCCGACGTCGGGCGCGACCTGGTCGACGACACAGGTGACGAAGAGGGCGACGCTCGGCACGTCAGGCACGGTAGACGGCGCCGCCCGATGCCATCGGGTCGAGTCCGAGCACCTGAGCGGGTCGGATGCTCGCCGCGTCGAGCGCCCGGTCGATCGTCCAGCCCCAGGCGACCACGTTGGCCACGGCCTGGTCCATGCCGAGGGTCGAGCCGGTGAGCGTGCCGTCGGCGAGGTAGGCGGCGCCGTCGCGTGCCGTCACGTGCTGGCCGAAGTACTCGACGTCGGTGGCCACGGCATCGGTCACGAGGATCACATCGGCATCACGCAGCGCGCGGACCACCGCCGGATGCACGTGCACACCGTCGGCGATGAGCGTGGGTGTGAGGTCGACGGCCGGATCGAGCGCGGCATCGGCCAGACCGGGTGACCGGTGGTGGCGTGGACCCATGCCGTTGAACAGGTGCGTCACCAGCCGCGCGCCGGCCTCCGACGCTGCGACCGCGGTGTCGTAGGCGCAGCGCGAGTGCCCGAGCGCCACCACGACGCCCGCGTCACGGAGGGCACGGATCCCGTCGAACGTCGGGTCGGCTTCGGGTGCGAGGGTCACGAGCCGGATGAGGTCCGGGTGGCGCTCGACCCGTGCGAGCAACCAGTCGACGTCCATCGGGCGGAGGAGCTCCGTCGGGTGCGCGCCGGGCGCGTCGCCGAGGAACGGCCCCTCGAGGTGCACCCCGGCGATCTGAGGGAGCCGACGGGCTGCCGCGTCGTCGCGTGCTTCGATCGCGCGGTCGAGCGCGGCGTCGTACGCGTCGAGCGGTCCGCTCGGCAGCGTCGGCAGATAGGCGGCGACGCCGCTCGCGAGGAACGTCGCACCAGCCGCGCGCCAACCGTCGGGATCGGCGGTCCAGAAGTCGGCCGCACCCACGCCGTTCGTCTGCAGGTCGACGAGCCCCGGGGGGTCGAAACTCGTGGTGGCGTCGATCACCGGGCGCGACGGCCGAGGACGACGCGCAGCTTCACCAGCCCCCACAGGGTGCGGGGCACCCGGTGCATGATCGACGTGCGGGCCGGACGTTGCTCGACCACCGTGACCGGCACCTCCGCGACCAGCCAGCCGCCGCGCTCGGCCCGGATGATGAGCTCGGTGTCGAAGAGATCGACGCCGAACGCGCACTGGCGGGCGATCGGCTCGAGGATGTCGCGCCGCATGAGCTTCATCCCGTGCGTGTCCGACACCTCGAGGTCGAAGCCGACCCGTAGGATCCCGGCGAACACCCCGGTGGCGAGCCGTCGGATGAAGGCGCGCTCGTCGTTCGCGCCCGGTGCCCGCTTGGAACCGACCACGATGATCGGCCCGGTCGGTTCGGGACTGTCGTCGAGGACGCTCAGCGCCTCCTTCAGGAAGCCGAGGTCGTAGAAGTCGACGTCGAACAGCACCGCGATGTCGGCGCGCGACTCGAGGAGACCGGTGCGGATCGCCTCTCCGTAGTCGGCGACGGGCAGCGAGTGCACCGAGAGTTCGTCGATCACCCCGGAGAGTCGTTCCGCGATGGTGCGGGTGCCGTCGGTCGAGCCGTTCTCCACCACGTGGATCTCGAAGGGCCGGTTCCAGGCCCGCAGTCCGTCGGCGACGTCGCGCACGGTCCGCTCGAGGAACGCAGCCTCGTTGTAGGCGGGCATCACGACCGAGATCGCGGGTGCTCGCGCGGGCGCATCCGTCGCAGACGACTCGGGGGGCACCGGATTAGGCTACCGGCCGCTCACGAGGGGGAGACGGCATGCCCGACGATCTGTTGGCGCTCTACGCGCAGACCACGCCCGACGCGACGGCGGTCATCGTCGACGAGGCGTTGGGCGGCACGCCGTCGGCCACCTCGTTCGCCCAGCTCAACGAGCAGGTGAACCGGCTCGCGCACGCGTTCCGAGAGCTCGGCGTGCTGCAGGGCGAGCGGATCGTCTGGTGCGGAGCGAACTCGCTCGAGGTGCTCGTCACGATCCACGCGGCCCGCAAGGCGGGCCAGGTCGCCGTGCCGTTGTCGTACCGGTTCAACGCCGACGAGATGGCGTACGTGATCGACAACTCCGACGCCACGCTCGTCGTGGTCGACGCCGAACAGGCCGCCACCGTGGCCGAGATCCGCGACCGGATCCCGAAGGTACGCGAGGTCCTCGTGTTCGGCGGCGACGCCCCGCCCGGTGCACGCGCGTGGGACGGCGTCCTCGCCGCGCAGCCCCACACCGAGCCGGTCGCGCCCGACAAGTCCGACGTCGGCGCGCAGATGCTCTACACCTCGGGGACCACCGGCAAGCCCAAAGGAGCGCTGCGGACCGCGACCGACTCGGCCCTCGTCGGCGCGCTGCTCGGTGAGCTCGGCCTCCGCTTCGGCGAGGAGGTCCACATCACGACCGGGCCGCTGTACCACTCGGGTCCGCTCGCCTTCGCGTCGATCGCCCACTCGATGGGCGGGGCGATCATCGTGCTCCGACGCTTCGACCCCACCGCGTGGCTGCGCCTGGTGAAGGAGCACCGCGCGACGAACACGTTCTCGGCGCCGACTCAGGTCAAGCGGATCGTGAGCCTCCCGCCCGGTGAGCTCGCCCGGGCCGACCTCACGTCGATGCGCTGCCTCATCGCGAACGCGGCGCCGGTGCCGTATGCGTTGAAGCAGGAGGTGTTCGAGAAGCTCGGCGACTGGTTCCTGTACGAGGTCTACGGCTCCACCGAGCTCGCCGTTGGCATTCACCGATACGGTACCGCCCTGTGTACTGGCAGCGCTGAAAGCGGTCACGGTCAGGC
>JBBRHS010000110.1:0-8505 GCA_038222385.1 Acidimicrobiia bacterium | reverse complement strand
CTCGCCAACGCCTACGCCCAGACGTTGGGTCAGGTCTTCACCCACGAGATGAAGCCGTACGAGGTCGAGATCCTCGTGGCCGAAGTTGGCGCGACCCAGGCCCAGGACCAGCTGTTCCACATCCTCTACGACGGTGTGATGATGGACGAAGAGGGCTTCACCGTGCTCGGCGGTCAGGCCGAGGCCATCACCGAGATCCTCAAGCGCGACTACACAGAGGGCATCTCGGTCGGCGAAGCCGTACAGCTCGGCGCCCGCGTGCTCGCGCCCGAGGGCCAGGATCCGGTCGCAGCCGAAGCCCTCGAAGTCGCGTTCCTCGAACGGTCCGCCCCGGATCGCGCCTTCCGGCGACTCAAGGGCGACGAGCTCGCGGCGATGCTCGCGGGCTAGCGCTCAACGCTCGACGACGGCACGGACCCGTGCGATGTCTCGCAGGTGGTGCGCGCCCTCGTGTGCGGCATGGCGAGGTATCCAGCCCGCAGTGTGCGCGTCGTCGCCGATGGTGAACGGCCGGTCCCACGCCGCGACCGGGACCGCGGTGATCTGCTCGACGAGGTCGGCGCACGATGCGTTGATGCCGGCCAACGTGAGATCGACGTCGAGCACCCACGACGGCCGGCTCGACGCGACGTCGTCGACATCGATCGGTGGGAAGGCCGGTGCCGACGAGTTGAGGACGACCGGCAGTGATCCCGCGAGCAGTTCGAGTACCTCGCGGGTGTGGACCGCATATTCGAGCATCGACCAGGTGCCCGGATCCGGTTGCACTCGCAGCTCGTCGTCGGCGACGTCGGCGAGCGCCTCCCGGTAGCGACGAGGGAAGGTCCGGATGGCGTCGGTCGCGTCGGCGACCGAGATCGCCGTCTCATCGATGCCGCATACCGGACAGACTGCCATCAGATGCCCGCCCGAATCACCATCGCCACCAGCCTACTACCGAGCGTGCTCAAGGCGGGTCCGGTGCCAGTCGACGCGGAGTCCATGCGTTCCATCAGGTTCATCGCCGTCGTGTGCGTCGTGGCCGTCGGCGCGGCCGCGTGTGGCGGATCCGACAACGAGGCCGAGAACCGGCGGTGGGCGAAAACCTTCTGCACCAGCCTCGCCACCTGGCAGGACGCGACCACTTCGAGCAGCGAGGCGCTCCAGGAGTACCTGAAGACCCCGGATCTCGACACCACCGCGACCAAGGCGCGCCTGTTGGAGTACCTCGAGGACGCGACTGCCTCGACCGACCGCCTCGTCCGCCAGCTCGCCAAGGCCGGCGCCCCCGCGATCGACGCCAAGGAGCGGGCGGTCCGTACCCTCGAAGACGGCACTGCGGCGGTGCAGGACGCGATCGCCGCCGCCCGAACCGCGGTCGACGCGCTCCCCGTCGACGACGGAACCGCGTTCCAGGCCGGCATCCAGGCCGCCAACGCCCGCCTCAGCGAGGGCTTCACGTCGTTCCGCGACGCCCGCGACCGCATCGACCGCCTCGACGCCGACGGTGACCTGGTGAAGGCCGAGCGGTCGGTCAAGGCCTGTCGCCCCCTGTTGTCCTGAGCACGGCGCCCGGGTGCGGGTCTGGGAACAGGTCGACCGGCCGTAGACTGCATCGGTGGAGCGGCGCATCTTCGGTCTCGAGAACGAGTACGGCGTGACGTGCACGCTCCGCGGCCAGCGTCGGCTCAGCCCCGACGAGGTTGCCCGGTACCTGTTCCGGCGGGTCGTGTCGTGGGGTCGGTCCAGCAACGTGTTCCTCGAGAACGGCGCCCGCCTCTACCTCGACGTCGGCAGCCATCCTGAGTACGCCACGCCCGAGTGCGACTCGATCGCCGACCTGGTGGTGCACGACAAGGCCGGGGAACGGATCCTCGAAGGCCTGGTGCAGAGTGCCGAACAGCGGTTGCGCGAAGAGGGGATCCGAGGCGAGGTCTACCTCTTCAAGAACAACACCGACTCCGCCGGCAACAGCTACGGCTGTCACGAGAACTACCTCGTCGAGCGCGACGGTGACTTCGCGAAGTTCACCGACGTGCTCATCCCCTTCCTCGAGACCCGACAGATCTACGCGGGCGCCGGCAAGGTGCTCCAGACGGCTCGCGGCGCGATGTACTGCGTCAGCCAGCGGGCCGAACACATCTGGGAGGGCGTCTCGAGCGCCACGACCCGATCGCGGCCGATCATCAACACCCGCGACGAACCCCACGCCGACGCCGAGCGCTTCCGGCGGCTCCACGTGATCGTGGGCGACTCGAACATGAGCGAGTACTCGACCTTCCTGAAGGTCGGTACCACCTCGATCGTGCTGCGCATGCTCGAGGAGGAGGGGAGCCCCTGGCGCGACCTCACCCTCGAGAACCCGATCCGGGCGATCCGCGAGATCAGCCACGACACCACCTGTCGCCGCAAGGTCCGACTCGCGAACGGACGGGAGCTCTCCGCGGTCGACATCCAGGCCGAGTACCTGACCCGCGCCCAACGGTTCGCGAAGCGGCGCGGGCTCTCACCACTCGAGCAGCAGGCGCTCGAGATGTGGGAGCACTGCATGACCCACCTCGAGAAGGACCCGCTCCAGCTGTCGACCGAGATCGACTGGGTGATCAAGTACCACCTGCTCGAAGCGTTCCGCGAGCGCCACGACGTCCCGCTCACGCACCCGCGCGTCGCGCTCGTCGACCTCGCGTACCACGACGTCACCCGGAGCCGGTCCCTCTACTACCTCCTCGAGCGGCGAGGGAAGGTCGACCGCACCGCGCTCGACTCACAGATCGACGAAGCGGTCACCACCCCGCCGCAGACGACCCGGGCGAAGCTGCGGGGCGCGTTCATCAAACGGGCGAAGGAACGCAAGCGCGACTACACCGTCGACTGGGTGCACCTGAAGCTCAACGACCAGGCCCAACGCACCGTCTTGTGCAAGGACCCGTTCAAGGCGAAGGACGAGCGCGTCGAGCGGTTGATCGCCAGCCTGTGACACCGCGACAGCCGTGACGCGCCCGAGCCTCGTGCTCGTCCACAGTCCCGTGCTCGGGCCGGCATCGGTGCAGTCGACGGCGCGGGCCCTGAGCGGGCTCGGGTGGATCTGCGTCGTCCCTTCGCTCACGGAGGCTGGATCGGTCGACGAACACGTTGCCGCGGCCGCGGCCGGGGTCGCCGAAGGCTCGGTCCTGATCGCACACAGCGGTGCCGGTCCGCTGGTCCCTGCGATCGCGACGACCGCCCGGGGCCGGGTCGCCGGTTCCGTGTTCCTCGACGCGCGACTCCCGAACCTCGCGGGGTCGACACCGATGGCCGAACCCGAGATGCTCGAGTTCCTCGAGGCGCTCGCCGTCGACGGCGTGGTCCCGCCCTGGTCGCAGTGGTGGGGCGAGGAGACCTTGGCGGTGCTCGCGCCGAGGATCTCGGAGGCCGACCGCATCCGGACCGAGATGCGCCGGCTGCCGCTCGACTTCTTCCGTTCCGAGGTCCCCGTTCCTCGGGGTTGGCCCGACACACCGTGCGCGTACCTGCAGCTGAGCGCGGCCTACGACGCAGAGGCGACCGAAGCGCGTGCGCGGGGGTGGACCGTCGCCAGCCTCGACGGTACCCACCTCGACATCGCGACCCGTCCCGGCGAGACCGCGTCGGCGATCGACCGACTGCTGGAGCAGCTGCCGTGACCACCTCGAGCCCGTTCGAGCCCGCGACGTTCGAGCCCCCGACCTACGAGCTCGTGATCTTCGACTGCGACGGCGTGCTCGTCGAAAGTGAACGGATCGCAATCCGCGTCGACGGGATCATGCTCGAACGCCTGGGCTGGCCGCTCAGCGAGAAGGAGATCATCGAGCGCTTCGTCGGCCGTCCGCACGACTTCATGGTCTCCGAGATCGAGACGGCGATCGGGCGACCCCTGCCGCCGGGGTGGGAGGAAGAGTTCCGGCCTCTGTACGACGAAGCGTTCACCGCCGAGCTCGTCGCCGTCGACGGCATCGGCGACACCCTCGACCACCTCGCCGCGGAGCACGCCGAGCTCCCCATCTGCGTGGCGTCGAGCAGCAGCCACCGCAGCATTCGGCGTTCGCTCGAGCTGACGGGCCTCCGGCACCACTTCGAGGAGCGGATCTTCAGCGTCGAAGACGTCGCCAACGGCAAGCCCGCGCCTGATGTCTTCCTCCACGCAGCCGACCGGATGGGCTTCGATCCGTCGGTGTGCGCGGTCGTGGAGGACAGCGCCCACGGCGTCACCGCCGCTCGGGCCGCCGGAATGCAGGTGTTCGGGTTCGGTGGGGGAGTCACACCGGCGGAACGCCTCGTCGGGCCCGGCACGGTCGTGTTCCACGACATGCGTGAGCTCCCGGTGCTCCTCGGCCTCACCTCGACGCGTCGGTAGCCTCACCTGGTGCCGTCCTTCCGAACCGGAGATGTGATCGAGCTGCTCGAAGAACGCGTCGGGCTGCAGCGCGTCCGGGTCGACTTCGGCGACGGTCCCGAGCGGGCCTACGTCCTCACCCAGCTGACCGGGACCGTCGGGGTCGGTGACCGGGTGGTGGTGAACACGACGGCGGTGGAGCTCGGCCTCGGGACCGGCGGCTGGCACGTCGTGCACTGGAACCTCGCGCGCGACGCCTGGAGCGAGAAGGGCCCCGGTCACATCATCAAGGGCCGGTACACGAGCCTCCAGGCCGACGTCGGCAGCGCGGAGGAGCATTTCGATCCGGAGCTCGTCGACGTCGACTCGATCGGCGGGATGCCGGTCGTCGCCGCCGCGCTCCACAGCCAAGTGCCGGCGGTCGCCCTGGGGATCCGTCGGCTCGCGCCCGATGCGCGAATCGTCTACGTGATGACCGACGGCGCCGCGCTGCCGCTGGCCCTGAGCGACCTCGTCGCGGCGATGCGCGCGAACGGCCTGGTCGACGCGACCGTCACCTGCGGCCACGCGTTCGGGGGCGACTTCGAGGCGGTGTCGGTCTTCTCCGGCCTTGCGGTCGCCCGCCACGTCGCCGCGGGCGACGTGGCCATCGTCGCGATGGGCCCCGGGATCGTGGGCACGGGGACCCGGCTCGGCTTCTCGGGGATCGAGGTCGGCCCGGTGCTCGACGCCGCCGACGGCCTCGGCGGGCAGCCGGTCGCGTGCCTGCGCGTCTCCTTCGCCGACCCGCGCGCGCGTCACCGCGGAGTGTCGCACCACAGCCTCACCACGTTGCGGCTCGCCTGCCGCTCCCGCACCACCGTTGCCCTGCCGACGCTCGGTGGCGAGCAGGAAGCGACCATCAGGGCCGATCTGGCCGACGCCGGCATCGACCGCCTCCACGACATCGTCGACGTCGCACCCCCCGACGTGCTCGACGCGCTCGGCCCCGAGGGGCTGCACGTCGTCTCCATGGGCCGACCCGCCCACGACGACCCCGCGCTCTTCCTCGCCGCGGCCGCCGCCGGCGCCCTCGCCGGCAGCCGCATCGACGGCCCGAACCTAGGATCCGACTGAGATGTGGAGCGAACGGGCTCCGTCCCGTCGGGTCGCGATGCGACGAGTGAGCGGAGCAATCTGAGATGTGGAGCGAACGGACTCCGTCCCGGCGGGTCGCGGTGCGACCAGTGAGCGGAGCAGTCTGAGATGTGGAGCGAACGGACTCCGTCCCGGCGGGTCGCGGTGCGACGAGTGAGCGGAGCGTTCTGAGATGGACAGACGGGAGCGGCTGCTCAACCTGCTGGCCGCGCTCCTCGGAAGCCGGAACGGTCTCACCACCGAAGACATCCTCAGCGAGCGCAGCCTCGGCTACGAGGGCGCCACCGAATCGGCCCGCAAGGCGTTCGAACGCGACAAGAAGTCGTTGCGGGCGATGGGGGTGCCGCTCGACCAGGTCGGCTCGAACGAGGAGTACCGCTACCGGGTCGACCCCGAGCAGTACTACCTCCCCGACCTCGGCCTCAGTAGCGAGGAGAGCGCCGCCCTCCACCTCGCGGTGACCGCGATCTCGCTCGGCAACGACGACGAAGCCGCCGGCCAGGGCGCGCTGATGAAGCTCGGCGGGCGCGAGGGTGACCGGGCCCAGACCATCGCCGAGCTCCCGATCGTCCCCGCGTTGGCCCCGGTCTACGAGGCGACCCGTCGCCGCGCACCGGTGCGCTTCCGATACAAGGGCGAGGCGCGCCACGTCGAACCGTGGGGGCTCTCGTCGAAGCGCGGTCGGTGGTACGTGGTCGGCTTCGACCGGGAACGGGAGCAGATGCGGGTCTTCCGCGCCGACCGGATCGAGGGTGCCGTCGACATCGGCGACGACGCCGGCTTCGAAGTCCCCGACGATTTCCGACCCGAAGCGGAGTTGACCGAGGAGCCGTGGCAGCTCGGTGGGGGAGACGCGGTGTCCGTGCGGATCCGGGTCGATCCCGGCCGTGCCGCCGATCTCGCGGCCCGCGCCCATCGGGCGGCCGACGTCGAGTGGCAGGCCGACGGTGGCGTCGTCGTGACGCTCGCCGTCACCAACGTCGACGGGCTCCGTTCGCTCGTGTTCGAGTACCTCGAGCACGCCGAGGTCCTCGATCCGCCCGACGTGCGCGCGGCGATCGTCGCGTGGTTGGAATCCGTCGTTGCCGCGTCGAGCACGGAGCCGGGATGAGTCCGCGCCAGGGTGCCGAAGACGAGCTCACCCGCGTGCTCGCGTTGGTGCCGTGGATCATCGCCCATCCGGGATCGACGAAGCCGGAGATCGCCAAGCGGTTCGGAGTCACCGTCGACCAGCTCGAACGCGACCTCTGGCTCCTCATGATGGTCGGGGTCCCGCCGTACTCTCCCGGCGACTACATCGAAGTCGATCCGGAGGCCGAGACCGTCGAGATCCGCCTCGCCGACTACTTCACCCGACCGCTTCGCCTGAGCCCCACCGAGGGCCTCGCCCTCCTCGCCGCAGGTCGGGCCCTGCTCGCCGTCCCCGGCTCGGATCCCGCCGGACCGCTCGCCACCGCGATCGACCGCCTCGCCGAAGCGCTCGAGGGAGTCGACCTCGTGGTCGACATCGGCGAGCCGACCTTCCTCGCCGATGTCCGCACCGCCGCGCGCGCCGGGGAGAGCATCGAGATCGACTACTGGTCGGCCGGCCGCGACGAGATGTCGACGCGCGTGATCGACCCGGGCCCGCCGTTCTTCGCAGTGGGTCAGTGGTACACCGACGCGTACTGTCACCGGGCCGGCGAGAACCGCATGTTCCGACTCGATCGGATTCGTGCCGTCCGGGCCACCGACGCCGCCTTCACGCCGGTGATCGACGACGCCGAGGGACCTCCCGCCGTCTTCACGGCGAGCGACGACGACACGCGGGTGACCGTGCTCCTCCCGCCGGGCGCCGACTGGGTCACCGAGAGCACGCCCGTCGAATCGGTCGTCGACCTCGACGACGGAAGCCAGCGCGTGGTCCTCGTGGTCGGTGCCACCGCGTGGCTCGAACGTCTCCTGCTCCAGGTCGGGCCCGGTGCCCGCATCACCGACCCAGCCGATCTCCGCGACCTCCCTGCACGCGCGGCGCGACGGATCCTCGCCCGGTACTCGGGCGCGACCCGTACTCCGTAGCCGCCCGGACCGTGCAAGGATGACCGGCCGTGGAGCCCAACCGGTGAGACCGCGATGAGCGAAGGAACCGAGGTCCCCGTCGGCTCGGCGAGCACGTCGACCTCGGTCCCGATCGACGACGCGCTGCCGTCGACCCTCGCCGGGAACGGCGATGGTGGTGGGCGAGCCGGCGACGGGGGAGACGACGGGGGTCCGGCGCACCGAGTGCGGCGCCGACCCGAACGGCCGCCGGCCAAGCCGTTCTGGCGGGTCGCCCTCGAGTGGGGCGGGTTCATCGTCGCGGCGCTCGTGATCGCGTTCGTGGTGAAGACCTTCATCTTCCAGGCCTTCTACATCCCGTCGGAGTCGATGGTACCGACGCTCGAGATCGGCGACCGGGTCCTCGTCAACAAGTTGAGCTACGACCTCCACGACGTGAACCGCGGCGACATCGTCGTGTTCGAGGCACCCGAGGGGACGCGCACCGCGGAGATCAAGGATCTGGTGAAGCGAGTGGTGGGCCTCCCGGGCGAGACGATCGCGGGACGCCAGGGGCAGATCTACATCGACGGCAAGGTCCTCGACGAGCCCTGGCTCCCCGCAGGCACCCAATCGCGGCAGTTCCAGTGCACCGAACAGCTCGGCTGTGTCGACGGGCGGGTGCCCGCCGACTCGGTCTTCGTGCTCGGCGACAACCGGCTCCAGTCGAAGGACTCCACCTACTTCGGTCCCATCAGCGACGAAGGGATCGTGGGCCGCGCCTTCGTGCGGATCTGGCCGATCGGCCGGCTCGCGTTCTTCGGCCCGTCGTATCTGGTCCCGCTTCTCGCCGTCGTCGCGCTGATCGCACTCTGCTTCGTGGTGAGCAGCCTCTGGTCACGGCGCAAGCGCCAGAAGACGCCGTGACGGTCGAATCCGCTGCGGCGGCTCGATCGCACACCCGCTGACGGTCCGAGCCACCGTCCGCCGCCTCCGCTGCTTCTCCGGCGTGATGGTCGAAT
>JBBRHS010000109.1:0-8550 GCA_038222385.1 Acidimicrobiia bacterium | reverse complement strand
GTGCGTGGCGCATCCCCGAGTCAGAGCTCCACGTCCTCGGCGACGTCGCCGGACTCGACGTGCTCGAGCTCGGGTGCGGCGCCGCGCAGTGGTCACACGCCCTCACCGGGCAGGGCGCCCGGGTCGTCGGCCTCGACCAGTCGCAAGCGCAGCTCGGCCACGCCGACCCCGCCCTGCCGCTCGTGTGTGCCAGCGGTGAAGCGGTACCGATGCGCGCCGCGTCGTTCGACGTCGTGTTCTGCGATCACGGGGCGATGAGCTTCTGCGATCCGCAGCGCTCCGTCGCCGAGGCCGCCCGACTCCTGCGGCCCGGTGGCTTGCTCGCGTTCTGCATCTCGGGCTTCGTCAAGTGGCTCACCGACGACGACGACGGCTCGACCCGCAAGCTCCGCCGCGAGTGGTTCCAACGCCACGAGATCACGTGGCCCGAGGGCGTGACGGAGTTCCAACTCCCCTACGGCGACTGGATACGGCTGTTCCACCGCCACGGCTTCGAGGTCGCCGACCTGGTCCACCTCCGCGCCCCGAAGCACGGTGAGACCACCTACACCGAATTCGTCGACTACCGCTGGTCCCGCCGCTGGCCGGCGGAGGAGATCTGGACCGCCCGCAAGCACCGCTGACCCCCGACCCCCGACCCTCCTGAGTTCGGCGCGTTTCGGTCCCATGAGTGCCACAACGCGCCGAACTCGGCGGGTTGGTCAGGGGGTGATGCCGCGGTGTTCGACGGGTGCGGTCGGCTGCGTCCGGCGGGTCGCGCTCAGGCGGAGGGCGGCGAGGAGGCGGTTGCGGAGTTCGCGGGGATCGATCACGTCGTCGTAGCTCATCGTGTCGGCCGCGGAGTACGCGCCGCCGATCTCGGCGTTGGCGAGCACCATCCTTGCGTCGCCTTCGAGCTTGGCGGCGTCGGCGCCGCTGTCGGCCGGCATCGCCCCGAGGCGGGTGCCGGGGAGCGCGAGGGTGACGGTCTGCCCGTCGAACGGGTTCATCCCCATGAGTGAGCTCCCGAAGCCGTACGCCTTGCGCAGGGTCACGTGCAGCTTCGGGCTCGTCACCCGGGCCTGCACCGCGAACATCCGGGCCGCGTGGCGCAGGATCCCGCTGCGTTCCGAGACGCTGCCCGCGAGCACACCGGGGTTGTCGGCCAGGAACACGACCGGCACGTGGAACGCGTCGGCAACCTCGAGGAAGTGGGCGGCCTTGTCGGCGGAGTCGGCGTCGATCGAGCCCGCCTTCACCGCGGGTTGGTTCGCCACCACCGCAACCGACTCGCCGCCGAGTCGCGCGAACGAGGTCGTGATCGTCCGCCCGAAGGCCGGCGCGATCTCGAGCACGCTCCCCGCGTCGCACACCAGCTCGACGACCGCACGCACGTCGTAGGCGCGTCGCGGATCGGCTGGGATCAGGTCGAGGAGGCCGTCGAGCAGACGGGGTCCGGTGTCCTCGCCCGCAAGCGCCGGCGGTTGCGTCCAGGCGTTCGACGGCAGGTACGACAGGTAGCGCCGCACCACGTCGAGCGCGGCGGCGTCGTCGGTGGCTTGGTTGTGGGCGACCCCGCTCACGACGGTGTGCACCGGCGTTCCGCCGAGCTCCTCCTTGGTGATCTCCTCGCCGATCGCGGCCTGCACGAGCGGCGGGCCCGCACTGAAGAGCGCGGCCCCCTCGACCATCACGACGAAATCCATGAGCGGCGCGGTGAGCGCGCCGTGGCCGGCCGACGGGCCCATGACCACGCACACCGTGGGCACGAGGCCGGAGAGCGCCACCAGTGCCTGGAGGTCGTTCGGGGCCCGCCCGCGACGTTCGAACGCGTTCTGGGCCCGGTCGCCGGCGCCCTCGAGCAGCATCACGAGCGGCACCCGCTCCTGCTCGGCCAACTGGGTGAGCCGGTGCCGCTTCGCGCTCGTCGCGAGCCCGATCGAGCCGCCCATCACGGTGAAGTCTTCGGCGCCGACCAGCACCGGGCGACCGTCGATCGTCCCGTGACCGGCGACGAGCGCATCGGCCGGCGCGACCGGCGAGACGCCGCGCTGCACCGTTCCCGTGAGCGCGCCGAGCTCGACGAACGAGTCGGGGTCGAGCAGCCGCGCGACGCGCTGGCGCGCATCGAGGCGGCCACCTTCACGCTGCCGTTCGAGTCGTTCGGGACCACCCATCGACCGCGCCTCGGCGTGGCGGGCGTCGAGGTCGTCGAGCAGCGGCTGCCAGCCGTCACCATGGTTCGCTCCGCTGCGCCGCCTCGATCGCCCACCCGCCTCGGCGTCGACGGGACTGTCCGGCGGCTCCGCTGCGCTCACCGGACGAGGGTCGCGGCGACGGCATCGGCGTGGGCGTCACCACTGCCGAACACGGTGTCGAGCACCCACGCCCGCTTCAGGTAGAGGTGCACGTCGACCTCCCAGGTGAAGCCCATGCCGCCGTGGACCTGCGTGGCCGACTTCCCGTTCACGATCGCGGCCTCACCGGCGAGCAGCTTCGCGCCGCTCACCGCCCGTTCCGTGCCGCCGAGCGTCGGGTCGTCGAGATGCACCGCCGCCGCGTGCGTCGCGGCGCGGGCGACCTCGACCCGCACTGCCATGTCGGAGCACAGGTGCTTCACCGCCTGGAACGAACCGATCGGGCGGCCGAACTGCTCGCGCTCCTTGGCGTAGGCCACCGACAGCACGGTGCACGCGTCGGCCATGCCGACCGCGTAGGCCGACGTGAGCACGGCACCCTGCACGAGCCACTCCGTGGCCACGGCCGGTCGGGCGGTGCGGGTGCCGGCCGGCAGCTCCGCGACCCGGGTCACCGGGGTGAGGGGGTCGAGTGGCCACTCGATCGCGTCGCCCGTGACCGTCGACGGGTCGACCTCCGACACCCCTTCGGCGTCGACCACGACGAGCGCGTCGAGCATCGAGAGATACTCGACCATCGCGGGCGTTCCCGCCTCCGGGCGTTCGAGCCCGCCGACGATGCGCGCGGGTCGGGTCGGGTCGTGAGCGAGGAGCCCCCAGACCAGCGGCCCGGGCGCCACCACGCGGCCCAGCTCCTCGAACACCACCGCGGCATCGGCCCAGGTGAAGCCGTCGGCCCGCAGCCCGAACACACCGGCCTCGACGAGCTCGTCCCACATCGACCGGTCGAATCCCCCGCGCACCCGCGCGATCGGGAACGCACCGGCGAGCAGGCTGCGGATGCCGTCGCGCAGGTCGCGCTGGTCGTCGCTGAGATCGAAGTGCATCAGCCGGCCTTCCCGGGCGCGCCTACAACCGCACCGGCCGGCGGCTCCTTCGGGAGTCCGAGCACCCGTTCACCGATGATGTTGCGCTGGATCTGCGACGTACCCGCCGCGATCGTGAGCGCGAGCGTGCGCAGGCGCTCCTCGACGAAGCCGTGGGGTTCACCGAGGTCGAGCGAACCCCGCTGCAACACGCGCAACGACAGCTCACCGAGCCGCTGGCGGGCCTCGGTGTACCCGAGCTTGATCATCATCGCCCCCGGACCCATCTTCCCGTCGCGCTCGGCCTGGGTCACGTTGCGTTGGGTCAACGCCCACAACGCGTCGAGCTCGGCGGTGATGTGGCCGAGCTCACGGCGTTGGCCGACGTCGTCGATCATCGGCGCGAGATCTTCGACGAGCTGCATCGCGTCGACGAGCTCACTCACGAACGCGGTGCCTCGCTCGAACGACAGGGTGACGTTGGTGACCCGCCAGCCGTCGTTCTCGGCGCCGACCCGGTTCTCGATCGGGACGCGCACCTCGTCGAGGAACAGCTCGCAGAACTCCGACGACCCGAGCACCGTCTCGATCGGCCGGATCTCGATGCCGGGGAGGTCCATCGGCAGCATCAACCACGTGATGCCCTTGTGCTTCGGAACGTCGGGATCGGTGCGCACGAGCAGCTCGCCGACGTCGCCGATGTGGCCGAAGCTGCACCACGTCTTCTGGCCGGTGACGACGTAGTGGTCGCCGTCACGCACGGCACGGGTCCGCAGCGAAGCGAGGTCGGATCCGGCGTTCGGCTCCGAGAAGGCCTGACACCACACCTCTTCCCCGCGCAGGATCCGGGGGAGGTGCTGCGCCTTCTGCTCCTCGGTGCCCTCGGCGATGATCGTCGGACCGGCATGGAGCAGGCCGACGAAGTTCACACCCACGTAGGGGGCCCGGGCCCGACCCGTCTCCTCG
Organism: Acidimicrobiia bacterium; assembly: GCA_038222385.1. Taxonomy (GTDB): domain Bacteria; phylum Actinomycetota; class Acidimicrobiia; order IMCC26256; family JANYLB01; genus JANYLB01. Next base: position 4,382 of record JBBRHS010000109.1, on the reverse strand, counting down.
AGGAACACGAGCTGCTCGCTCGGCGAGGCACCCCTGCCCCCGAACTCCTTCGGCCAGCTGATGCCCGCGTACCCGGCGTCGAACAGGCGGCGCTGCCAGTCGGTGTCGAAGCCGCGGCGGGCAGTCCAGTCGTCCCGCGCCGGAGGCGCCGGGAGCTTCGGCAACTCGGCCGCCAACCACGCTCGCAGCTCGGCTCGGAACGCTTCGTCGGAGTCGGAGTATCTGAGGTCCATCGGAGCGCCGAGTCTAGAAGGCAGACCTGACGGGTCGTCAGATCGAGCTGCCGGCTCCCAAACTCCCGACCGGGACGACCTCGGTCGTCGGCCGTTCGGGTGTGGCAGCCGGGTAGAACCACCGGAACCAGAGCATCCCCTCGGGATGACCCTGGGTCGCGACCCAGTTCGGGTGCCCGGGATCCTGCGCCGACACGACGATCGTCCACGACCCGTCGTCCTCGTATCGGACCTGGCCGCCGTTGATCGTGACCCGGTCGTAGTCGGAGTTGTAGGTGTGCAGGAACCGGTTCCAGAGGCACAGGTTCCAGAACGCGCACTCGGGCGACCGGCCCCGGATCACGAGGGCTTCGTCGTCGGCGAGCGCGTACGCGCCCATCGCGTACGACGCATCGCCCGCCGCCCAGCCGAACGTCTCCTTCGGCACCGGATACGGCTCCTGCACCAGGTTGGGCTCACCCAGCGTCAGCGGCGTGATCTTCGACTGGTCCTCGATCCACGTCTTCACGGCCCGGAACCGCTTGGCGAGATCGGCGTCGGTGAAGACCGGTTCGTCGGCGCCGTCGAGGCACTCGATCGACCATTCCATCCGGCGTCCCTGCGTCGGGTCGAGCAGGTAGTCGCGCGTGATCGCCGCCACCGCGTCGGGATCGAGCCGCAGGTCGGCGTCGGGCCCGGGACCCATCGTGAACTCGGTGACGCGATCGCCCCCGCCGGTCGGCGCGAGCGCCGGGTCGTCGCGGTCGTTGAAGCTGCCGACGATGCGCTCCGAGTAGCGACCGTCGTCGGGACCGCCGTAGACGGTGAGTGACCAGTAGACCGCGTCGCCCATGCGGCCCTTCACGCGGTACGTGCGCCGAGGGTCCACCGGTGCGAACTGGTAGAACGCGTCGGCGTTGTCGCCCCCCCACTTCTTGTAGGGCCCGACGATGTCGATGAAGCGAGGTCGCTGGGTGTCGCCCCACAGGTAGACGTCGGTGCCGACGTTCAGGATCGAGAAGATCCACCGGTAGGCCTCGAGCACCGACGTCTCGTCGGGCAGAGCAGGATCTCCCGAGGAGAACCGCTCGTGCAGCGAACCGATCAGGTCGAGCAGGTCGCGCACCGCGGCCCCACTCTCCGATCCGTTCGACGCCGTAGGGTCTGCGGTCACACGGGTCAATGTAGGGGGACGACGGTGGTTGCCGCACGAGCACCTCAGCGACGTCCCGAGCCGGTGCGCATCGACGACTACTCGCACCCGCGTTTCTCCGACGACGTGCGCGTGATCCGGGAGTCGATCGCGCCGATCGCGGCCGAGCTCCGGCTCGAGGCAGAACCGATGATGGAGCAGGCCGTTGCGGATTCGGCCCTCGACGACTTCGGTGATCCCGGCTTCGTGGAGCGGCTCGACGTCTGGACCACGGCGATGCGCGACGAAGCGAAGCTCGCACCGTTCGGGGTTCTGAGCAACCACACCTTCGGGGTGCAGCTCCTCAAGAACCGCCTCCTCGTGACCGACCTGGTCGCCCGCCATCCCGAGATCCACGACATCCCGATCGAGCGCCCGATCATCATCGCGGGCCTGCCCCGCACCGGGACCACCCACCTGCACAACCTCCTCTCGGCCGACCCGAACCTGCGCTCACTCCCCTACTGGGAGAGCCTCGAACCGGTGCTCCCCGCGAGCGAGCAACCCGCGCCAGGCGAACCCGACCCCCGGTACGCGCGGACCGAGGTCGCGCTCGACTTCCTGAACGACACGATGCCGCTCTTCGAGCGGATGCACGAGATGACCGTCGACCACGTGCACGAGGAGATCCAGCTCCTCGCGATCGACTTCTCGTCGATGTTGATGGAGACCGTCGCGTTGGTCCCGTCTTGGCGCGACTACTACCTCGCGCACGACCAGACCCCGCACTACGAGTACCTGAAGACGATGCTCCAAGTGCTCACGTTCCTGCGCGGCGGCGAGCGCTGGGTGCTGAAGTCGCCCCAGCACACGGAACAGCTGTGCGCGCTCTCGACCGTCTTCCCCGACGCCACGTTCGTGCTCACCCACCGGGACCCGGTCAGCGTCACCGCGTCGATGACCACGATGATCACCTACAGCTCTCGGATGAATGTCGAGTCTCCCGACCCGCTCCGCTTCGGGACCTACTGGTCGGCTCGCATCGAAGACCTGCTCATGGGCTGCGTGCGCGACCGCGACGTGCTCCCCTCCGACCAGACCGTCGACGTCCGCTTCCACGAGTTCATGGCCGACGACATCGCCACCGTCGAGCGCATCTACGCCGTCGCCGACCAACCCTTCACCGACGGCACCCGCGCCGCCATGGACAGCTTCATGGCGACCCACCCCCGCGGCCGCCACGGCACCATCCTCTACGACCTCACCGACTTCGGCCTCGACGCGGTCGAACGCCGTACCGCCCTGCAGCCCTACGTCGACCGCTTCGGAGTCCGCGAGGAGACGTGAAGAACCTCCGGGCACCCGATCGACGTCGGCGGAGCGATCACCGGGTCGGAGTGTCCCGCGGGACACGGTGTCGACCGACCACGGAGTGTGACTGTCCCACCCTCGTCGTAGGTTCTGACCAGGACATACGACAAGGAGGTCGGTGTGGGCGCGATCGAAACGGTCAGTACCGGGGTGCCGGGTGTCGACGACTTCGCCAGCCTCCCGAACCAGGCGTTGGAGTCGGAAGTCCGAACGCTGGCGGCCCAGATCGCCGCCGCGACCTGCCGATTCGTGTTGCTCATCGGCGAACTCGACCGGCGCGAAGCATGGAAGGCGTGGGAGTGCCGTTCGTGCGCGCACTGGCTCTCGTGGCAATGCGGGACGAGCCTACGGACCGCCCACGAACACGTGCGGGTGGGTCGTGCCCTCGCTGCGCTCCCGGAGATCACCGCGGCGTTCGGGACCGGCCGGCTCTCCTATTCGAAGGCGCGGGCCCTCACACGGGTCGCAACGCCAGAATCCGAGCGAGAGTTGCTCGAACTCGCGCGCGAGGCGACCGCGGCTCAGCTCGATCGGATCGTGAACGCCTTCCAGCACGCGCAGCGACTCGCCGATCCGGATCTCGCAGCGGTCCAGGCCCGGGGACGAGACCTGTGGTCGACCGGCAACGAAGACGGCACGCGCACGCTGCACGTCCGGCTCACGTCCGACGCGTACCAGGCGGTCATGGCGGCGGTCGACGCTGCGGTCGAACAACTCCCCGAGCTCACCGACGAACCCGACCACCCAGGCGGTGCCCGTCGGGCCGACGCGCTCGCCGCAGTCGCGCGCGAGTACCTCGCTCCCGGGGCAGACCGCGCACCGCTGACCGATGGTGTGCTGCACATCGACCTCGAGACGCTCGTCGACGACCGGCCGGGTCGCAGTGAGTTCGAGCACGGGCCGAGTGTGAGCAGCGAGACCGCTCGACGCCTCCTCTGCGACGCGGGACTCACGGTGTCGCTCGAGCAGGCAGGGAAGACGCTCGACGTCGGCCGGCGCAGGCGCACTGCCCCACCCGCGATGCGGCGGGCGATCGTCGACCGGGACCATGCGACCTGCCGATTCCCCGGTTGCACGAACCGCAGGCACCTCGCGGTCCACCATCGGAAGCACTGGGCGAAGCACCGGGGACCGACGTCGAAGCGGAACGGCTTCCTCCTCTGTCCGGCCCATCACCGCGCGCTCCACGAGGGCGGATGGCACGCCGACGGCGAGCCCGATGAGGCCCTCGTGTTCGTAGGCCCCAAGGGTCAGCGACTTCCCGAGCACCCGGTCCCACCTCCCCGGGCCGATCACCACGACCTGGCGCGCACGCACGCGCGTGCCGGCGTCTGGATCGGGTCCGACACGATCCGTGCTCGTTGGAAGGGGGACCCGCTGGACCTCGACCACGCCGTGACCGCCATGTTCGGTCTGCTCGACGACCCTCCCGACCACGCCCCTCCCACCGACGGCGCCGACGGCGGGGGCCGTGATGGGGCCGAGCGACGCGACTCAGGCGCTGCGGGTGGTGCCGCCGGGGTAGCCGCCGCCGCCGAAGCGGGCGTCGAGGGCGTCGTAGTCGACGGCGAAGCCGGCTCGGGGCAGCTCGTCGACGAACTCGACGGTGCGGGGCTTCTTGTAGGAGGCGATGCGCGCGCGACACCACTCGACGATCTCGGCGGCGT
>JBBRHS010000108.1:0-8569 GCA_038222385.1 Acidimicrobiia bacterium | reverse complement strand
TGCTGGCCGTCGCGTACAACAAGAAGGCACAACTCGAGATGGAGTCGCGCACGACCGACTTCCAGCCCCGGGTCAGCACGCTCAACGCGCTCGGCTACCGGTTGCTCGGCGACTACGACGGTCGGAGCCCGCGGGTGCTCGACGAGCGAGAGGTGCGCCGGCTCGTCGACGAACTCGTTCCCCGGGGACGGCCGCGCGCCAACACCGACCGACTCGCACCGTACCTCGAGGGGTTGACCGCCATCCGGCTCGGGCTGCGCGACCCCGAGGAGGTCGAGGCCGAACGCGACGACGTCCCGGGCCTCGCACTCGCCTTCGGCCCGTTCCGCGACGCGCTCGCCTCCGCCGGCGCGGTCGACTTCGACGATCAGATCTACCGGGCGGTCGAGGTGCTGCTCGTCCACGGCGAGTTCCGGCGCCGGGTGCAACCCCGGTTCCGTCATCTCCTCGTCGACGAGTTCCAGGACCTCACCCCCGCGCACGTGCTCCTCGTCCGACTGCTCGCCGCCCCCGGCCTCGAGGTGTTCGGCGTCGGCGACGACGACCAGGTCATCTACGGTCACGCCGGCGCCGACCCCGCGTTCCTCGTCGACTTCGCCGAGCTCTTCCCCGCCGCGGCGTTGCATCCACTCGAGGTCAACTACCGCTGCCCGGTCGAGGTGGTTCGCGCCGCGCGCGCGCTCCTGTCGTACAACGAGATCCGGGTCGAGAAGGCGATCCGCCCGGGACCCGACGCCGACGACGATCCCGATGCGCTCGTCGTGACCCGCCATCGCCCCGAGGCCGGCGCGGAGCAGCTGGTGACGGTCGTGCAGGGCTGGTTGGCCGACGGGGTTCCCGCGTCGGAGATCGCGGTGCTGACCCGGGTGAACTCCCTGCTGCTCGCCCCGCATGTGGCGCTCGTCGAAGCCGGCGTACCGGTGAGCTCGACCGTGAGCGCCGACATGCTCGACCGCACCGGGATACGAGCCGCGCTGGCGTACCTCCGCCTCGGTGCAGCACCCGATCGGATGCAGCCCGAGGATCTCCAGGAGGTGCTGCGCCGACCGAGCCGCGGCCTCCCGCCCTGGATCGCCAAGTGGCTGCAGCGCACGATGTCGATCGACGACGTGAGAGGCATCGCGGCGCGGATCGACGACGAGAAGGTGAGTGTGAAGGTGCTCGGCCTCGCCGACGACCTCGAGGTCGTCGCCGAGGCTGCTGTTCGGGGGACGACGCGTGACGTCCTCGCGGTCGTCGCCGACGACGTCGGGCTCGGAGGTGCGATGTCGTTGCTCGACGGTTCGAAGGGCGGTCAGACCGGATCGCAGCTCGACGATCTCGACGCGCTCGCCCAGGTCGCGGCCCTCCACCCCGAGCCGGCATCGTTCGAGCGCTGGTTGCGAGGAGTGCTCGGTCGCCGCGGCGACGCCGCACGTGGGGGCGGGAGTGGTGCGGGTGTGACGTTGTCGACGGTGCACCGGGTGAAGGGGATGGAGTGGGACCGGGTCGTCGTCGCGGGCGTCACCGACGGCGTGCTCCCGCACCGGCTGGCCGAGAACGTGGAGGAGGAGCGACGGGTCCTGCACGTGGCGATCACCCGGTGCCGCCACCGTGCCGTCGTGCTCGCCGACGCTTCCCGCCCATCGCCGTTCCTCGCCGAGCTCGACGGCTCCGCCCCCCGGGGCGCTGCGCCGATCCGGTCCGCGACCACCGCGACCACCGCGACTGCCGCGACCCCGACGAAGGCGAAATCGGCGAAGACGAAGGCGCCGCCCGCCGACCTGCCTGCCGAAGCGGTGCCGATCGACGAGGCACTGCGCGCCTGGCGCCTCGAACGGTGCCGGTCCGACCAGGTCCCCGCCTACGTCGTCGCGAACAACTCGACGTTGCAGGCGATCGCCGTCGCCCGACCGACCACCCTCGCCGAGCTCGCCGAGGTCGACGGCATCGGCCCCCGGAAGCTCGAGCTCTACGGCGACGAGATCCTCGCCCTCGTCGAATCCCTCCCCACCTGACCTGCCCCGACGCTGCCCCCCCGCCCCGCCGAGTTCGGCCCCGCCCCCGTCCCCCGGGCCCGCCCCCGCCCCCCGGGCCGCCCCCGCCCCCCGCCCCGCCGAGTTCGGCGCGTTTCGGTCCGTAGAGGACCAGAACGCGCCGAACTCGGGATGGGCCAGGGTCAGGCGGCGGGGTCGTCGGGGTTGTCGCGGGCCGGTTCGGTGGCTTCGAGGATGCGGGCGAACGCCGGCGGGGGAGGGAGGATGCGAGCGGCGCGGGCGACGACGTCGGCGCGGTCGAGGGGTGGCCGGGCGTCGAGCCGTTCGAGCTCGCGCGCCAACGCGGCCTGGCGCTCGGGATCGAAGATCGCCTGCGGTTCCGATTCCGTCACGACTGCTCGCCCGTGGCGCCGACGGTGTCGAGCTGTACGAACGCGGCGAGCTCGGAGTCGTCGAGGTCGGTGATCAGTTGCTCGGTCGACGTGATGATGGATCCGGCGAGGGCGCGCTTGGCTTCGATGATCGCGGCGATCCGTTCTTCGATCGTTCCCGGGCACACGAGCGTATGCACCACCACGCCGCGGGTCTGACCGATCCGCCACACCCGGTCCGACGCCTGGTCCTCGACGGCCGGGTTCCACCACCGGTCGAAGTGGATCACGTGGTTCGCTCTCACGAGGTTCAGCCCGGTGCCACCCGCCCGGAGCGAGACCGCCAGCACCCCGGCGCCGCTGCCGCGTCCGAACTCGTCGACGATCTCGTCGCGTCGGGTGCGGGCGACACCGCCGTGCAACACCGGGACGTCGAGCTGCAGTTGCCGGGCGAGGTGGGGCGCGACCCGTCGGAGGAAGGTGGCGTACTGGCTGAACACGACGACGGCTTCATCCTCGGCGATGATCTCCTCGATCAGCTCGACGAGGCGATCGAGCTTGCCGGAACGCCCGGCTAGCTCGCTCTCGTCGCCCTCGATCAGGCTCGCGGGGTGGTTGCAGATCTGCTTGAGGCGGGCGATGCCGGCGAACACGTGGAGCCGGCGGCGCGACGTCTCGGTGATCTCGGCGACTTCGTCGAGCATGGCCCGCGCGGTGGCCTGGTAGAGCGCGACCTGTTCGTGGGTGAGCAAGCAGTCGTCGCGCACGACGATGCGTTCCGGGAGCTCGTCGACGATGCCCGGGTCGGTCTTGGTGCGGCGACACACGAACGCCGCGATCCGACGGTGGAGGTGTTCGAGGCGTTCGGCGTCGGCGAGCTCGTCACCGGATCCGCCGAGCCGGTATTGCGCGCCGAACGCCCGTCGGTTCGACAGCAACCCGGGGTTGACGAACGACATGATGCTCCAGAGCTCGCCGAGGTGGTTCTCCACTGGCGTTCCCGTCGCCGCGATGTGATGGCGGGCGGTCAGGGCCCGGGCGGCTTTAGCGGTGGCGGTGTCGGCGTTCTTGAGCGCCTGGGCCTCGTCGACGATCACCCGGTGCCACTTCACGTGGTTGAGTCGTTCGTCGCGTCGCAGCAAGCCGTAGGTGGTGAGCACTAGGTCGGCGCCGGCCGCGGTGTCGACCGGATCGCCGCGGGTCTCGCCGTGGTGGACCGCGACCCGGAGCGAGGGGGTGAAGCGCTCGGCCTCCCGGACCCAGTTGCCGACCACCGACGTCGGTGCGACGACGAGCGTCGGGCCTTCGTGGTCGTGCGCCGTCAGCGCGAGCAGCATCGCGGTCTTCCCGAGGCCCATGTCGTCGGCCAGGATCCCACCGAGCCCGTTGCGTTCGAGCCACACCAGCCAATCGAGGCCGTCGCGCTGGTAGTCGCGTAGGGGGACCATCACCGAGTCGAGGACCGGTACGCGTTCGGCGGCCTCGGGCTTCCACGTGCCGGCGAGCGCACGCGTGAGCCAACTCGCGGGCGCGATGTCGAGCTCGAACTCAACGTCGGGTTCCTCCTCGGCGTCGGCGGCGGCTTCGAGCACCGCCGCCGCGTCGGTCACCCCGAACCGGCGGACGAAATCGGCGATGCGCGATCGTTCGCCCTCGGCCAGGAAGATCCAGCGACCTTCGATCGAGACCAGGTCGTGCTTCGCGTGCAGCAACGCGTCGAGTTCGCCCGCGCTGAGCTTCGTGTCGCCCACCCGGACCTCGCCGGTGAGGACGAGGTTCGCCACGTCGAGGCTCGCGGGTTGCCCGGTCACGCGGTAGCGCCGGCGCGTGCTCGAGCGCTGACCCAGTCGGGCGGGGAGCAGCGTCGCGATCCCGGCCTCGGTGAGACGCGGTGCCGCCGTCTCGACGAGCTTCACGACGTCGTCGACGTCGAGCTGCTGGCGGCGCGGGTCGCGATCGCGCATCGCGGGCCAGGCCTGACGGACCGCCGCCCACTCGGCGTCGACGAGCGCGGTGAGTGTCTCGAGCGAGACGTCGAGATCGGTGGCGATCGGTTCCAGGTCGTCGAGCTCGGTCACCACTGTCGTCACCCGTCGAGCTTCCAGGCACGGAACCAGCACGAAGGCGTCGGGATCGGCTTCGAGGCGGAGCACGACGCGTGCGCCCGCGGCGCGCCGGGCGATCACCCGGTCGACCCAGCGGCTGAAGGTTGCGCTCGGGCGCCGGCCGGCCAGCGGTGCGGGGACGGGTCCGACTGCCGCGACGGAGAGCGTATGGATCAGGTACCCGCAGAGCTCGTCGGCATCGGGGTGGACTCCCTCCGCGGCTGCGAGTGCGTCGGCGAGCGGTTGGATCGCGTCACGCTCGGGCGCGGCGATCCACGCGGTCGCGAAGTTGGGGAGCGGCCCGGGCAGCACCTGGCCGTCGGCGACGATGTGGCACACGGCCACGTACAACTCGAGCAGTTGTCCGAGCGCGGGGGTGACGGGCCACCCGGTGGTGATGAGCGCACGCAGCGCGCTCGCCTCGTCGACCGCGACGGCCCACCGCTTCTCGAAGCCGGTCGGGGCGATCCAGAACGACTGGTGCACCGGCCGCGAACCCGGGCCGAGGATCTCGGCCAGTTCGGCGTCGGGCGGCTGTCGGAGGTGGACGTCGGGGTCGGTCAGGAGCCACAGCTGCCCCCCGTCGAGGCGGCCGTCGAGCACGACCCGCTCGACACCTGTATTCGCGGAACCGGGTGCCGAGGGCATCAGATGACCGTACCGGAGCGCAACCCTCCGACTCGCCTGCGGGCAGGATGACCGCTACGCGGCGGTCTCGTGATCCGGCGTGGAATCGGCGCCGTGCTTGAACTCTTTCGACGCCTGACCCAGGGAACGGGCCAGCTTGGGGAGCTTGGCGCTGCCGAAGATCAACAGGACGATGGCCAGGACGATCAGCAGTTCGGTGGGGCCGAAGTTCATCGGGCGAGCTCCTCGCAGAGGTGGTCGGAGCGCGATCACGCCGATCAGCACGTCTACGGAGCCGACCACCCATCAGATGTCGCGGGCCGCGCCATCGTCGTAGGGTCGCCCCCGATGGAACCCTCCGAGCCGATCGAGGCGATCTCCGCGGTGACGCTGCTCACGGCCGACATGGCCGCGTCGGTGGCGTTCTACACGGCGCTCGGATTCCACGTGGCGGTGGGCGGGACCGACGCCGCGTTCACGACGTTCCGCGCCGGAGGATCGGAGGCGGTCCCGAACTTCGTGAACGTGCAACTCGATCCGTCGCACGATCCGACCGCACCGATCTGGGGTCGTGTCATCTTCTGGGTCGACGACGTCGACGCCGTCCACGCCCGCGCGATCGCAGCCGGCCTCACCCCCGAGATGGCGCCCGCTGATGCGCCGTGGGGCGAGCGCTACTTCCACCTCCGCGACCCCGACGGCCACGAACTCAGCTTCGCCAAACCCCTCTAGATCACTTTGGCGTCGCAAAGACCCCCTGGATGAGGGGTTTGCGACGCCAGAGCGTTGGTCGGCTATCTCCGGCGGAAGGTGGCGTCGGTGATGGAGGGTGGGGTGTAGCCGGCGTCGGCCCAGGAGAAGGTGGTGCCGGGCGGGACGATCTCGTCGATGCGGTCGAGGAGCTCGGGCGTGAGCGTGAGGTCGACCGCGCCGAGTTGGGTCTCGAGCTGCTCCATCGTGCGGGGTCCGATGATCGCCGAGGTGATGGTGGGGTGGTTGATCACCCACGCGATCGCGAGGTGGACGAGCGTCATGCCGGCCTCCTCGGCGAGCACCGCGAGTGCGTCGGCAGCTTCGAGCTTGCGCTGGTTCTCGGGGTTCGTCATGTCGTAGCGGTCGGGAACCATGGCGGCGCGTCGACTCGTGTTCTCGGCGCCGATCCGCCACTTGCCTGACAACCAGCCACCCGCGAGCGGACTCCACGGGATCACACCCATGTCGTAGCGCGCGCAGGTCGGCAGCACGTCGGCCTCGATGCCGCGCACCAGGATCGAATACGGCGGCTGCTCGCACACGAACCGTTCGCGGTGACGCCGTTCGGCGACCCACTGCGCCTCGACGATCTGCGCGGCGGGGAACGTCGAGCTGCCGAGGTACCGGACCTTGCCCTGGTGCACGAGATCGGAGAGCGCGCCGAGGGTCTCGTCGATGTCGGTGTCGTGGACCGGACGGTGGATCTGGTAGAGGTCGATGTAGTCGGTGTCGAGTCGCCGCAGGCTCTCCTCGCACTCCCGGATGATCCACCGGCGGGAGTTGCCGGCCATGTTCGGGTCGCCGCCCATGCTCCCGTGGACCTTGGTCGCGAGCACGACGTCGTCCCGACGGCCGGCGAGGGCCTTCCCCACGATCTCCTCCGACTCGCCGGCCGCGTACATGTCGGCGGTATCGATGAAGTTCAGGCCCGAGCCGAGGGCGGTGTGGATGATCTTGATCGAGTCGTCGTGGTCACGGTTGCCCCATGCCCCGAACATCATCGCCCCGAGACACAGGGGACTCACCTTCATGCCGGTCCGGCCGAGCGTGCGATGGTCCACCGGATGACTCCTTCGTCGGGGGGTTCGCGCTCAGTTTGTCAGCCCCACCGACCCGGGTCGCGAGTAGCGTCGGCAGGGAACCCGTGCCCGACTCCGAGGAGCTCCGATGGCCGACAAATCCCCCAAGAAGCCGAATTCGAAGAAGGTCGGCAAGAGCCTGAAGGAGAAGCGGGCGATGAAGAACGCAAAGCGCGAGGAGAAGCGTCCCGGCTTCGGCGCCTGACGGGTCACGCGGGTCGGCGGAACCGCCCCCGCCGCTCGAAGTCGGCCACTCCTGCGGCGACGACGCGGTCGTGGGCCCACACCATCGCGGGGCGAGCGAAGACGGCGACGTTGCGCAGCACCGGATCGCGTAGTTCGAGAGACCAGACGAGCCGCGCGGTACAGCCGTCGGGGTGCGGCGCGATCTCGAGGCGGGCCGGACCGCGGAGATCGCCATCGACCTGCGTGACGACGAGCGCGTCGGCCTCCACCGCCTCCACCGCGATCGTGAGCCGGAGTGCGTAGGGGAGCGGCGCCTGGATCACGCAACGGGCCTGCTCGCCCGGGTGGAGGCCGTCGGCACCGGGCCTCTCGGTGTGGGGCCCGTCGAACTCGAAGACACGCAACCAACTCCACCACTGGGTGTACTCGTCGGTCTGGGTGACAGTCGCGAAGAACTCCTGGGGCGAGGCCGCGAAGACCCAGGTGCGGTCGAACGCGAAGGGTACGGGCACCGGCTCAGGCTCGCGCGCCCGGGGCCGTCGTGCACGGGCTGTCGTCGGGACGCTGCCTGTCCCTACGCTGCGACCTGACAACCGGACGCCACGGGGGGAACACATGGGAGTGCTCGACGGGGTGAAGGTGCTGGAACTCGCCGAGTTCGGCTTCGTGCCGAGCTGCGGGGCGATCCTCGCCGACTGGGGTGCCGACGTCGTGAAGGTCGAGCGGCCGCAGGGTGATCCGCTCCGCCTGGTCCAGAAGGCCGGCCTCGTCGCCGACACCGGCGACTTCGAGCTGCTCTGGGAGCAGATCAACCGCAACAAGCGGGGGATCACCCTCGACCTGCGGACCGATGCCGGGCGCGGCGCGCTGGATCAGCTGCTCGTACAGGCCGACGTCTTGATCACGAGCTTTCTGCCGTCGTCGCGGCAACGGCTCCGCATCGAGCCCGACGATGTGTGGAAGGTCAACCCGCGCCTCGTCTACGCCCGCGGTCACGGCCAGGGGCAGGCCGGCCCCGACGCCGACAACGGGGGTTTCGACTCGGTGTCGTACTGGGCCCGGGGTGGTCTCGCCCACGTGCTCACACCTCCCGAGGGCCCGCTCATCATGCAGCGGGCCGCGATGGGCGACGGACCCTCGGGTGCCTTTCTCGCCGGTGGGGTCGCCGCCGCGCTCTACCAACGGGAGAAGACCGGCGTCGGTTCGATCGTCGACGTCTCGCTGCTCGGCACCGCGGTCTGGACCCTGGCGCCCGACCTCGCCACCACGTCGATCCTCGGTGTCGCACCGCCGCCGATCGACTCGAGCGCGCCGCTGTCCACGCCGCTCATCGGCACCTACCGGACGCGTGACGGCCGCTGGCTGATGCTGAACATGATGGACGACACCCGACATTGGGCTCCCGTCTGTCGGGCACTGGGACTCGCGTCGCTCGTCGACCGGCCGGAGTACGCCGACACCGCGGCCCGCTC
>JBBRHS010000107.1:0-8595 GCA_038222385.1 Acidimicrobiia bacterium | reverse complement strand
GCCGCGTCGGGCCGCACCTGCTCTTCGAGGAGCACGAGTGCAACCGGTGCGAGGTCGGGCGGCAGATCCTCGCCGGTGAGCCCGCCCTCGGCGTGCGCGAGGAGCAGCACCCGGTTCCCTCCGGCGGCCATCTCGTCGGCTCGGACCCGGGCCGGAGAAGCTGCGTCGGAGAACACCATCTCCGGCGCCCCGAGGACCCAGCTCCCGTGCGTCTCGAAGGTCGCAGCGCTCCATTTGCGAGCCGACGAGAAGGGAACAGAGGTGGTGCGCGACCACCGGTCGCTCGGGTCGGGAAACGCCGCGGTGATCGCGGCCAGGGTCGCGTTCGCGTTCTCGTCGCCACCGAGCGCGGCGAGGGCGGCGTGCACGACTGCTTCGTCGGCGTCGTCGAGGAGCTCGATGCCGTTGAAGACGATGCTGCCCTCGGTGAGGGTGCCGGTCTTGTCGAGGCACACCACGTCGACGCGGGCGAGCCCTTCGACCGCCGGGAGCTCCTGCACCAGCACCTGCCGCCGGGCGAGCGTCACCGCCGCGACACCGAATGCCAGGCTGGTGAGCAACACGAGTCCCTCGGGGACCATGCCGACGACTCCGGCCACCGCGGCCGTGATCGCCTCCGAGAGGCTCGCATCCGTCGATCGCAGCTGGCTCCAGAACAACAGGGGACCCACCACGAGAATCGCCCAGGTCACGTAGCGCAGGATCTTGTTGATGCCCTCGACGAGCTCGGAACGCGCCAGCGCGAACCGCCGCGCTTCGTGCGCGAGCCGGCGGGCGTAGGAGTCTCGGCCCACGCGGGTTGCCTGGAACCGTCCCGAGCCCGCGACCACGAAGCTGCCGGAGAGGACCTCGTCGCCGACCTGCTTGTTCACCGGTTCGGACTCGCCGGTGAGCAGCGACTCGTCGATCTCGAGGCCGTCGGCGGTGCGCACGGTCCCGTCGGCGGGAAGCTGGTCGCCGGTCCGGAGCTCGACCAGGTCATCGAGCACGACCTGTTCGATCGCGACGTCGGCGGCCTCGCCGTCGCGGACGACCCGGGCGATCGGTGCATTGAGGACGGCGAGACGGTCGAGGGTGCGCTTGGCGCGGATCTCCTGCACGATGCCGATCAGGGCGTTCGCCACGAGCACGATGCCGAAGAGTCCGTCGGCAGGATGCCCGAACACGAGGATCAGGCCGAGCATCGTGCCGAGGATGGCGTTGAACCGGGTGAAGAGGTTGGCCCGGATGATCTCCGGGAGCGTCCGGCTCGTACGCTCGCCGGAAACGTTCACCTGACCGCGGGCGATCCGTTCCGCCAGCGCCGCGGCGTCGAGCCCCTCGGGACCGGTGACGAACTCCGAGGTCGGAGCGGGCTCGTCTGCGCGCGCCGACACGACCACGAGCGGACACCGTACTCGGCACTACTCTCGGCCTTCGTGCCCCCCGAACCCGATGAGTGGGAATCCGACGTCGTCCTCGCCGATGGCGGGACGATACATCTGCGCCGGATCCGGACCGACGACGACGAACGGCTCCTCGGCCTCTACGAACGGCTGTCGGGTGAGTCGCTCTACCTGCGCTTCTTCTCGCCCGTCTCGGCGCCGACCGCCGCCCAGCTCGAGTACCTCACCGTGGTCGACGGTGCCCGCCGGTTCGCGCTCGTCGCGGAGCTCGGCGACGACCTCGTGGCAGTCGCGCGGTACGACCGGACTCCGGGGACGACAGAGGCCGAGGTCGCGTTCACGGTCCAGGACGACCAGCAGGGTCGCGGGCTGGGGACCATCCTCCTCGAGCACCTGGCGTCGGCGGCGCGCACGCACGGCCTCACCGGCTTCGTCGCCTCGACGCTTCCCCACAACCGCCGCATGCTCGACGTGTTCCTGAGCGCCGGTTTCGAGGTCGACCGGTCGTTCGCCGACGGCACCGTGCACGTGCACTTCCCGATCGCCGCGACGGAATCGTCGATCGCCGTGCAACGCACCCGCGAACACGTCTCGGAAGCAGCCTCGGTGGCACGGCTCCTCGCCCCTCGCAGCATCGCGGTGATCGGTGCCGGTCGTCGCGCGGGGACGATCGGCCACGAGATCTTCCGGAACCTGCTCCGCGCCGGCTTCACCGGCCCGGTGTATCCCGTGAACCGCAAGGCCGTGACCGTGGCAAGTGTCCGGGCCTACTCCGGGATCCTCGACGTCCCCGACGAGGTGGACCTCGCGATCGTGTGCGTACCGGCCGCCGAGGTGCTCGACGTCGTGCGCGAGTGCGCGAGCCGGCGGGTCCGCGGCCTCGTCGTGATCTCGGCCGGCTTCGCCGAAGTCGGCCAGGACCGCGCCGGTGCCGAGCACGAACTGGTCGAACTGGCCCGACGTCACGGGATGCGCCTCGTCGGCCCGAACTGCATGGGGGTGGTGAACACCAACCCTGCGATCGCGATGCACGCGACGTTCGCCCCGTTCATCCCGCCGCGAGGCCGGGTCGCGTTCTCATCGCAGTCGGGTGCGCTCGGCATCGAGCTCATGGGTGAGGCCGCCGATCTGGGGCTCGGGATCTCCACGTTCGTGTCGGTCGGCAACAAGGCCGACGTGAGCGGGAACGACCTGCTCCAGTACTGGGAGGACGACACCGAGACCGACGTGATCCTCCTCTACCTCGAGAGCTTCGGGAATCCCCGCAAGTTCGCCCGTCTCGCGAGACGGGTGTCGCGCGTGAAGCCGATCGTGGCGGTCAAGAGCGGCCGCAGCGACGCCGGCCGGCGCGCCGCGTCGTCGCACACCGCCGCGCTCGCGAGCTCCGACGTGGCCGTCGACGCGCTGTTCCGCCAGGCCGGCGTCATCCGGGTCGACACCCTCGAACAGTTCTTCGACACCGCGCAGCTCCTCGCCCACCAGCCGCTCCCGGCGGGACGTCGGATCGTGATCGTGAGCAACGGTGGCGGCCCCGGGACACTCGCCGCCGATGCCTGCGAGGCGAACGGGTTGGAGGTCCTCGAGCTCCCGGCCGCCGTGCAGGCGGAGCTCCGGACCTTCGTGTCGGCGGATGCCGCCGTCGCGAACCCCGTCGACCTCATCGCCTCGGCCACCGCCGAGCAGTACGAACGCGCCCTGCGGACCGTGCTCGCCGAGCCAACAGTCGATGCGGTGATCGTGATCTTCGTGCCGCCACTCGTCACCGCCGCCGACGACGTCGCGCGCGCGATCGCGGCGGCGGCCGGGACCGCGCCCGACAAGCCTATCGGCGCCTGCTTCCTCGGCCACCGTGGACTCGTCGAGGCGCTGCGTCCACCCGGGGGCGAACACCGACCCATCCCGTCGTACGCGTTCCCCGAAGCGGTCTCGTTCGCATTCGCGCGCGTCGCCGCTCACGCCGAGTGGCGACGGCGACCGGTCGGCACGATCCCCACGTTCACCGACGTCGACCTCGACGGTGCGCGCGAGCTCGTGACGACGTTCCTCGGCACGACCCCAACGGGTGGGTGGCTCGACGCCGCCGACGCGGTGCGCCTCACCACCCACTTCGGGATCCCGGGCGCGCCGGTGACCCCGGTCGTGGATGCCGCCGCCGCGGTCGAGGCTGCAGGTTCGCTCGGATATCCGGTGGCGCTGAAGGCCGGAGGCGGGGCGATCGTGCACAAGAGCGACGTCGGTGGCGTGCAGCTCGACCTCGCCGACGGCGACGCGGTCCGGCGTGCGTTCGTCGAACTGCACGCGGCGCTCGGAGGCGACGACGCCGTGGTCGTGGTCCAGCCGATGGTCCCGCCGGGCGTCGAGACGATCGTCGGTGTGACCCACGACCCGTCGTTCGGCCCACTCGTGCTCTTCGGGATGGGCGGGATCGCGGCCGAGCTCCTCCGCGACACCTCGCTCCGCATCCTCCCGTTGACCGATCTCGACGCCCACGAGGTCGTCCGGTCGCTCCGCCTCTCGCCGCTCCTCTTCGGGTACCGGGGGGCGGCCGAATGCGACGCCGCCGCGCTCGAGGACCTGCTGCTACGCGTCGGCCACCTGGCGGAGATGCTCCCCGAGGTCGCGGAGATGGACTGCAACCCGGTGGTGGTCACGCCGTCGGGTGCGATCGCGGTCGACGTGAAGATCCGCCTCGCACCCGTGGTCCCCGGCCCGCCACCGGGACTCCGCCGCCTGCGCTGACACCACCGCGCGCCCCGCCGAACGGTGCCGAGGGTCCCGATCGCGGAGATCACTCCTTTACCGCGCGTCCCGACGTGCCGAAGATCCGGAATGCCTGTTCGTCCATCTTCGAGCTCGCCGGAGATCGGCGACCAACCACGCCCGCTCGAGGGGGTGCGGCAGACCGCGCCTACGCAGCCGTGGTGGGCCTACGGACTCGTCTCCTTCGCGGTCGTCGCGTCACTCGTCGCCGCAATCGTCGGTGGGACTGCACCGCAGGTCGCGGCCGCCTGCGTGCTCGGACTCGCGGTGGTCACGACCGCGATCAGCCTCGTCCGGAACCGCCCGACACCGGGCATCGCCTGGTGGTGCATCGCGGCGGGCATGGTCGCGTGGGGCGCGGGCACCGTCGTCTGGGCGGGCCTCGACAGCTCGGCGGCCCAAGCCGGTGGCGTCGACGTGCTGAGCCTGCTCGCGTTCGTGCCGCTGATCGTCGGCCAGGTGCTCCTGGGCCGGGCCCGGGGCCGGGAGCACACCCGCGACGGACTGATCGACGGCAGCATCCTCGCGCTCGTCGCGGTGCTGCTCGCCTGGGTGGCCGTGGTCTCGCCCGAGGTCAGTGGCACCGACACCGCCGATCGGGTCGTCATCGCGCTGTATCCCCTCCTCGACGTGCTCCTGCTCATGGG
The DNA here is from genome assembly GCA_038222385.1 of Acidimicrobiia bacterium. Lineage (GTDB taxonomy): Bacteria > Actinomycetota > Acidimicrobiia > IMCC26256 > JANYLB01 > JANYLB01. The sequence goes on along the minus strand of JBBRHS010000107.1, from coordinate 3,803 downwards.
TGTGGTCTGGATCGCGCTCCTCCCCGGCCGCCGAAGCCCGTCGCTCGTCCTGCTCGGATCGGGTTACGCCGTTGCCCTGCTCGCCGACATCTGGTGGTACGTCGGCCTCCGGTTCGACACCGCCTGGAACGGCCGCCTCGATGGCCTCTACCCGATCGCGCTCGCGCTGATCGCAGCCGCGGTGATCCACCCGGCGAGCCGGTACGTCTCCGAACGGCCCACGGAGGTCGATGACGACCGGGTCCACAGCGGCCGGCTCTTCATGCTCGCGGCCGCGATGTTCGCGGGACCGGTGGCAGCCATGGCCGCCGACGGCGAGTTCGGCGCCCGAGACGTCGTGGTGACCCTGTGCTGCCTCGTGGTGGTCGGACTCGTGATCGCGCGGTTCATCGAGCTCGTACGCGAGAACGAACGCACCCGCCGCCGGTTCCGATTGCTCGCCGAGAACGTGCCGGTCGGGATCTACGAGGTGAGCGCCGATCTCACGATCTCGTTCGCCAACACCGAGGCCGACCGCCTCTTCGGTCGGTCGATCGACCGGGATCATGCACCCGATCTCCTCGCCCTCCTCGACCCGGCCGACCGTCGACGCATGATCGAGGCCGCCGATCTCGTGCTCGGCGGCCATCCGGCCGAGGTCGCGTTCCGACTCTTCGACCCCGACGGCTCCGTGCGGTGGGTCCAGTGGAGGGGGACGCCGGTCACCGATCAACGCCACGGTCTCCCGGCCGCACTCGCGTCGACTCTCGACATCACGGCGCTCAAGGAAGCCCAGGCTGCGCTGGAACGCCAGGCCACCCACGATCCCCTCACCCAACTTCCCAACCGTCGGCTGCTCAGCCACCTGCTGCTCGCGGCCTTGGCCCGGCGCGGTCGGCATCCGGGAACCGTCGCCCTCATGTTCTGCGACCTCGACGGCTTCAAGACCGTGAACGACGTCCACGGTCACGATGCCGGCGACGCGATCCTGATCGAGATCGGCCGACGACTCTGCACCACGGTGCGTGCCACCGATTCCGTCGCCCGTATCGGTGGTGACGAGTTCGTGGTCCTGTGCGAGGAAGCCGGGACGCGCGACGATCTCGCGCACCTCGCCGGCAAGCTCGTCGACGCGGTCAACCGACCGTGGCCGTTCGAGAACAGCCTGTTGACGGTCGGAGTCAGCATCGGCATCGCGATCGCCGGTACCGACGACGACGTGAGTTCGCTCCTGCGTCGCGCCGACGACGCGATGTACCGGGCCAAGGCCGAGGGTCGGAACCGGTACCAGTTCGCGGCCGACGACAGCGATCTATCGGAAGTCGCGCGACTTCATCGCGTCGGCAAGGTCGATCGGTAGCGGCGAGATCCGCTGAGCCACCACGTTGGTGACTCCCTGGTGCCGTTCGAGGATCCCGCGGACCCGCAGCGCCGGTGCGACGCGCGCGACCTTGCGGAAGCGCTTCCACACCCCCGCAGAACAGATCACGTTGATCAGCCCGGTCTCGTCTTCGAGGTTGATGAAGATCGTGCCCTTGGCGGTCTGCGGCTGTTGCCGGTGTGTGACCACGCCGGCGACGTCGACCACCCGCCGGGATTCGGCGGTACGGAGCTCGGCCGCGGTGAGCACACCCGCTGCCGTCAGCCCCTCGCGGAGGAACTCGGTGGGATGCCGACCGGGTGAGAGGCCGGTGGCCCACAGGTCGGCCGCGGTCTCCTCGACGTCGCTCATCCCGGGCAACGGAGGGGCCTCGACCCCGATCGCGACACCGGGGAGCTTGTCGGCGCGGGCATCGCGCAACGCACCCGCGGCCCACAGGCCGGCTCGCCGGTCGACACCGAAGCACGCCTGGAACGCACCGGCGGCGGCGAGCGTCTCGAGCGCGTCGACGGGGGCGTCGGTGCGGCGGGTGAAGTCGTCGAGGTCGGCGAACGGTTCCACCGAACGTTCGGCGTCGATCCGATCGAGCAACTCCGAGTTCAGGCCCCGCACGTACCGGAGGCCGATGCGCACCGCGTGCACCGACGGGTCGGCGTGCCATCCCTGACGGGGCCGACCCACCGGACCCTCGGCCCCCGTGCGCGACTCGAGGGTGCAGTCGCGCTGCGACGCGTTCACGTCGGGGCCGAGCACCTCGACGCCATGGCGACGGGCATCGCGCACGAGGGTGTGGGGTGAGTAGAAGCCCATCGGCTGCGCGTTGAGCAGCGCGGCGGCGAACTCGGCCGGGTGGTGGAGCTTGATCCAGGAGCTCGAGTACACGAGGTAGGCGAAGCTCACCGAGTGACTCTCGGGGAACCCGAAGTCGGCGAAGGCTTCGAGCTTGTGGGCGATCGCATCCGCGGTCTCACCGACGATGCCCTTGGCCGCCATGCCTTCCAGGAGCCGCTCACGCATGAGCGCCATCCGGGCCCGGGAACGCTTCGACCCCATGGCCTGGCGGAGCCGATCCGCTTCGCCGGGCGAGAATCCGGCCACGTCGACCGCCATCTGCATGAGTTGCTCCTGGAAGAGGGGGACCCCGAGCGTCTTCGCGAGGCACGGTTCGAGGAGAGGATGCAGATAGGTCACCTCCTCCTCACCGTTGCGGCGGCGCAGGTACGGGTGCACCGAACCACCCTGGATCGGCCCGGGGCGGATGAGCGCGACCTCCACCACGAGGTCGTAGAAGGTCTCGGGTCGCAGGCGCGGAAGGGTGGCCATCTGGGCCCGGCTCTCCACCTGGAACACCCCGACGGTGTCGGCTGCACACAGCAGCTCGTAGACCTCCGGCTCCTGCGGGATCGTCGCGAGGTCGACCTCGATCCCCTCGTGCTCACGGATCAGGTCGACCGCGAGATGCAACATCGTGAGCATCCCCAGACCCAGGAGATCGAACTTCACCAGGCCCGCCGCCGCACAGTCGTCCTTGTCCCACTGGAGCACCGATCGGTTCTCCATGCGGGCCCACTCGATCGGACAGCACTCCACCAGCGGCCGGTCGGCCATCACCATCCCTCCCGAGTGGATGCCGAGGTGCCGCGGGAAATCGAGCACCTGGGTCGCGAGCTCGATCACGAGCGGTGGAACGGGTGGGCCGTCTTCGGCGAGTCCGTCGAACGACGAGCTGCTCCGACCCCAACGGTCGACCCACTTCCCGAGCGCGTCGGCGTGACCAGGTGACAGACCGCACACCTTCGCCATCTCCCGCAGCGCCGACTTGGGCCGGTAGGTGATCACGTTCGCGACCTGCGCGGCGCGGTCGCGGCCGTAGCGCGCGTACACGTACTGGATCACCTCTTCCCGACGCTCGTGCTCGATGTCGAGGTCGATGTCGGGCGGGCCGTCGCGTTCCGGCGACAAGAACCGTTCGAACAGGAGGTCGAGCGCGACGGCGTCGGCCTTGGTGACGCCGAGCGCGTAACAGACCGCACTGTTCGCCGCGCTCCCCCGCCCCTGGCAGTAGATGTTCTCCCGCCGACAGAAGTCGACGATGTCGTGGAGGAGCAGGAAGTAGCCGGGGAACCCGAGTGCCTCGATCACCTCCAGCTCGTAGTCGATTTGACGCCGGGCCTGCTCGTAGCGCTCATGGGTCACCGGGTAGTACACCGCCGCGCCGCGCGTCGTGAGCTCGCGCAACCAGGTCGCGTCGGTGTGGCCGTCGGGGACCGGATAGTCGGGCAGGTCGGGCACCGCGACCCGAAGGTCGAACGCGCAGTCGTGGGCGATCTCGACGGTGCGGGCGACGGCTCCGGGGTACCGGGCGAACCGTCGTAGTTGCTCGGCCGGCCGACGGAGGTGTGCGAACGGTGCAGCCGGCAGCCAGCCGTCGAGCTCGTCGAGC
>JBBRHS010000106.1:0-8618 GCA_038222385.1 Acidimicrobiia bacterium | reverse complement strand
TCCGCGACTGAGGCCGCAATCGCGCGCGGCGCGTGGGTCGACCCGCGGGCAGGGACGATCACCTTCGGCGAGTACGCCGACGGCTGGCTCGAGTCGCGTCCAGGACTCAGGCCGCGCACCGTCGAGCTGTACCGGTCGCTGCTCGACCGTCACTTGATTCCGGCGTTCGGTGAACAGCAGCTCGGAAAGCTCACCGCGCCGGTCGTTCGAAACTGGTACGCGCGCCTGCTCCGCTCCGATGCTCCGGGAAATGTCACGGTGGCGAAGTGCTATCGCCTGCTGCGAGCGGTCCTGAACACTGCGGTTGCTGACGAGCTGATCGTCCGCAACCCGTGCGCCATCAAGGGTGCAGGGATCGAGCACACGCCCGAGCGTCCCGTCGCGACGATCGCGCAGGTCTGGTCGCTCGCCGATGCCGTCGAGCCGCGATTCCGCGCGCTGGTGCTCACTGCGGCGTTCGCCGGGCTGCGCTTCGGCGAGCTCGCCGCGTTGACGCGAGCGCGCGTCGATCTCGACGCCGGCACGATCTCGGTCGTCGAGGATCAGGTCGAGCTCTCGGGCGGTGTGCTCCTCATCGGTCCCCCGAAGTCCGAGGCCGGCCGGCGCACGCTCGTCATGCCCGACGCGTTGGTGCCCGACCTCACCGCGCACCTCGACGCGTTCGTACCGCCGGACGACAACGCATGGGTGTTCACCGGAGCGAAGGGCGCACCCATCCGCCGACACAACTGGTGGAGCAAGTGGAAGGACGCCACCGAGGTCGTCGGCCTGGTCGGGTTCCGGTTCCACGACCTGCGGCACACCTGCAACACCCTCACCGCGGCGACCGGGGCGAGCACGCGCGAGCTGATGCATCGCATGGGCCACTCATCTGCTGCAGCCGCCCTCCGCTATCAGCACGCGACCCGTGACCGAGACGCAGTCATCGCTCAAGCGCTCGATCGGATCATCGAGGAAGGACGTCCATGAAGCAGCGCAAACGACGCGGCGAACCCGCGCCTCCCGACGCGATGGTGATCGTGCGGGCGAGATTGCTGGATCCGGATGTGTTGCTCGAGACGGCCCGCGACAACTTCCGGGCGTACGGGTTCTTCGGTGTCTCGGTACTTGCCGAGACGCCGGCGCTGAGCTGGGAGACGATCATCGCCCGTCGGTCTCCCAAGGTCGACTGGGTCGTGCTGTTCTCGGCCGGCGACCTCTACACGTCGGGCCTCGAGCTCTGGGACACCGGGGCCGCGCCGCACTACGACGTCGTGCACCGGGACCTCGACGAGTTGGTGCGTCGTATCATCGGGACCACACACCGAGTCGTTCCAAACCCGGGCCGAACGGGGGAGTGACCATGAAGACACCGAGAATCGATCTCTGGGCCGACCTCAACGCCGAGGACGACGAAGGGCGCAACTGGTCGATGATCGATCGAGCGATCGATCCCGCAGCCGTCCAACCCGGCGTGGTCCTGATCGCCGGCTACGAGGGCTTCTGGTCCGTCGTACGGATCGACGAGGTCGACGACGACGGCCAGGTTCACTTCATCCAGATCGATCACGAAGACCCCGCGGCGCGCGCCGTACTCAGCGCCGCCGCTAGCTGACGGGAGTCAGGCGCCCAGCAGGAGCTCTGCGGCGTACTTGGGTTGCCCGGAAACAACAGTGACCTGGATGGAACCCGGCTCTTCGCCGGGGCTGTAGCAGTGGGCCACGAACTTGGGGAGCCCGCAGATCTCCGAGGCTTTCTCTCTGGTGAGCGGCGGGGCCGGCTCGCGAGTCCGAACCTCGTAGGTGAAGCGACCTTCGGTGAGGGCGACGAGAGCAATTCCGTGCTCTAGAGCGAAGTCGAGAGCCCCGCTCTGGAAGGGTGCGGTCGACACGATGACGCCCTTCTGAGCGCCGACGCTTACGACCTTCGAGTGCAAGATCTGGACGATCTCCCGCTTGATCGGATTGCGGTGCAGCTTCGCCTCGATGAGAACGAGGAAGTCCGCGCCAGCGACACGAAACCGAACGGTCGCGTCGATGTCGTACTCGCCGCATCGGGTCACGCGGCACGATCTCGGCGACTGGGCTGCGTGAAGCTCGGCCGCGTGTCGCGCGCCGGCGGCTAGGGCACGTAGAGGGCACGGTCGGCCCGATGGCCGCTCGGAGCCGCAGCCGGTGAAGCCTGTACCAAGCCGCTGACCAGCACTTCAGCAGTGGAGCGGGTGACGGGAATCGAACCCGCATGACCAGCTTGGAAGGCTGGGACTCTGCCATTGAGCTACACCCGCGGAGGCTGCAACCGTAGCGAACGTGCTTGCCCCGCCGAGGGGCCCGGCCCTACGGTGCCGAACCGGACACAGCGGTCAGGGGGACGGGTGCGGTCGCGACGGTCATGGTTCGGGCGAGCGGTCAGTGTCGTGAGCGTGGTGGCGCTGCTTGCGTCGGGCGCCCTGGTGACGGACACCGCGACGGCGGTTTCCAGGACATCGGTCTCCTCGGCGTCGGTCTCACCCGCATCCGGACTGCGCGACGGACAAACGGTGACGGTCACCGTCACCGGTGGTATCTCGTCGTCGTACCGCCGGGTGCTGGCGTGCGTGGCGGGAGCGACCGATCTCGGTGGCTGTGATCTGGCCGACATCGGCTTCATCGGCCTCGACTCGTCGGGGAGCGGGACGCTCGAGTGGACAATCGCAGCGCAGCTCTACACCCGCGATGGGGGAGTGGTCGACTGCCGTGCCGTCGCGTGCCGGCTCGTGGTGGCCGATCCGTTGTCGGAGACCCCGTTCGCGGATCAGATCCTCCTGGCGCTCGACTTCGATCCGACGGCGCCGCTGCTCCCGCCGCCGACCGTGGTCGCCACGCCGACCGGTGGCCTCGTGAACGGTCAGACCATCACGGTCAGCGGGTCGGGGTTCCGGCGTAGCTACCCGGTGCTCTCCCAGTGCGAGCAGCGCGGCGCCGGCATCGGTGACTGCGACGCCGCGAGCCAGGTCCATCCCGCTGTCACCGACGGCGCGTTCAGCACCTCGTTCGTGGTGTTCTCCGCGCTCGACGGGCCGGGTGGACGGGTCGACTGCCGCTCGGTGGCGTGCGCGCTCACGGTCGCGTTGTCGTCCGACCCGTCACGGGCGGACACCATCGTGCTCCCGCTCGGCTTCGATCCCGACGGGCCGCTCCCACCGGTCCCGACCGTGACCGTGACACCCTCGACGAACCTCCGTGACGGCCAGTTCGTGACGGTGAACGGATCGGGGTTCCGGCCCGGCACATCGGTCTTCGCTTCGGAGTGCGTGAACGCGACGCCCGAGGCGGTCTGCGACTTCGACACCGGGGGCTACGCCGACGTCGCTCCCGATGGAACCTTCGGGTTGTCGTTCGGCGTGAGTGTGTTGCTCTCGGACTCCGGGTCGGGGGCGGCGACCGACTGCCGCACCGTCGAGGAACCGTGCGTCCTGCGGGTCTCGCCGTTCTTCTCCGGAGGGCTCACGATCCCACTCGGGTTCGACCCCGATGCCCCGACGTTGCCCACCCCGACGATCAGCGCGGCGCCGACCACCGACCTCGGCGACGGTCACCCGGTGCGGGTCGTGGGTGAGCACTTCCGCCCCGGGGCCGGCGTCTCCATCCAACAGTGCGTGGCCGACGACGACGCGGTCTGCGACGCGGGCGGTGGGTCCTACGTCACCGCCGGGCCCGACGGCCTGATCGACACAACGCTCCCCGTATGGGTCGACATCGTCGACTACGAGGGCAGGCGGTACGCCTGCGACGCAGCTCCCGGCTGTGAGCTGCGAGTCGAGGGATCCCGACTGGGTCGCGTCGATGTCCCCCTCATGTTCGGGGCGCGACCACCGTCACGCGGCCGCTACTACGACCCCGTGTTCGACGACATCTCGGTGCAGCGCGACGTCGTCTACCGCAGCGCAGTGAACTCGCGCGGGGAGCTCGTCGACCTGAAGATCGACGTGTACCAGCCGATCGGCGACACGGCGCCCGTGCGTCCCGCGATGGTGTGGTTCCATGGCGGCTACTTCTCGGGTGGCGACAAGTCCAACATGGAGGACTACGCGCGTGACTCAGCGGCCCGTGGCTTCGTCTCGGCGTCGGTGCAGTACCGGCTCCGGCCCGAGATCGGTGCGAACATCGACGCCCGGAGCGGTGCAGCGATGCTCGATGCGTACGACGACGCCGATGCCGCGATCGCCTGGCTCGGCCAGCACGCCGACGAGTACCGGATCGATCCCGCAGCGATCTCGGCCGGCGGGTACTCGGCCGGTGCGGTCACGTCGCTGAACCTCGCGTACCTCCCCGGCCAGCGCGGCCCGGCCGAATCGCGCATCGCCGCAGCGGTGTCGATCGCCGGTGCCACCGGGGGAGCCCCGCAGGTGGGCGAACCACCGTCGCTCATGTTCCACGGTGATGCCGACACCACGCTCCCGTACGCCGCGGGTGCCAGCGCCTGCGCAGCCATCGAAAGCTCGGGTGCCGGATGCGAGCTCGTCACCTATCCGGGCTCCGGCCACGAGATCGTCTCGAGCCGCGCCCGCGACATCGTTCGGCGCACCGCCACGTTCCTCGCCGACACAGTTGTCGAACCTCTGGGCTTCCTTCGACCGGCCCCGACGGCCGATGCCGGTGGCCCGTACACCGTCGACGAGGGTTCGGTCGTCCGGCTCGACGGTCGCCGTTCGAGGTCTGCCTCCGGTGGGCCGCTGGCATACTCGTGGTCACCCGGCGCCGACTTCCAGAAGGTCGATACGGCGAGGCCGTTCTTCCTCGGCCGTGACGATGGCACTCAGGAGGTGACGCTCTCGGTGCGCGAGGGTCGCGTGGGCGACGAGGCGACCACGAGGGTCCGCACCCGTAACCGAGCGCCCCGCTTGCGGGTGGCCGAGGTGCTGGAGTTCGACCGTGCCTCACGCGCGTTCGTCGCCGGCGCCCGGCTGACCGATCCGGGCCTCGACGACACCCACGTGATCGCCGTCGACTGGGGCGACTCGGCGGTCACCGCCGCAGTTGTGGTCCAGCACCCCGGCCGAGCCGACGCGTTGGCTGCGCACCGCTACCTCCGGGCCGGCAGGTACACGGTGCGGATCACCGCGCGCGACGACGACGGGGGCACGGCGAGCCGCGCCATCCGGGTCACGGTTCGCTGAAGGACGCGATCAGGTCTGGAGGTCGAGCACGGTGTCGGCGAGCCACGTGAGCTCGGTCGGCCAGTCGGTGACCGGAGCAGCGGGTCGGACGACGAACTTCGACAGGCCGACGTCGACGAGACGCCCGACGAGAGATCGGAGCGCGTCGCGGCCGACCGGTACGGGCTCGATCGGCCCCGATCCGGAGGCCGGCCGGGACGCCGAGACCGCGAGCGCGTCTTCGTCGCGCGCATACGCGAGGCTGAGGCCGAAGTGCTCGGGGTCGATGGCGCGGCCCGCGTCGGCTGCCGCGGCGTCGATGCGGGAGCGGAGATCGGCGGCTTGCGCGGGCGGCATGTGGCCACCGAGCCAGCCGTCGGCGAACCGGCCCGCGCGCGTGACGGCCTGGGGTCCGGTACCACCGAGCCAGATCTCGAGCGGTTGCTGCATGGGGAGCACCGGGAGCGACACGGGAGTCTCGCCGTCTGGCGCGACCTCCTCACCAGCGAGCCACGCGCGCAGCGGTGGAAGACGCGCATCGAGCAGACGGCCACGGTGGGCACGACCGATCCCGAGCGCGGCGCGCTCTCCGGGGAGGTCGAGACCGGGGACGAGTGTCACGAGCAGGCGCCCGCCCGTGACCCGATCGAGCTGCGCGAGCTGGCGCGCGAACACGAACGGTTCGTACCCGAACGGTACGAGGTTCGTGCCCAGCTTCAAGCGGCTCGTTCGTGACGCGGCGAACGCGACGGCGAGGAACGGGTCGAGACTCGGGACGGTCGGAAGGTCCGAGAACCAGAGTCCGTCGAACCCCAACGCCTCGGCTCGATCGACCATGGCCGCGAATCGCTCGAGGTCGGGCGGACCGAAGCCGGGGGAGATCGCGAATCGGACCTTCATGTGACCATCGTCGGGGAGGGGGGATTTGAACCCCCGACCGCCTGCCCCCAAAGCAGGAACGCTACCGAGCTGCGCCACTCCCCGTGCCCGCCAGATTAGGCGGCCAGCTCCGCCCCGTTCGGGCCGCGGGCCGCGCGGTCAGCGGTAGGGGGGGACAGCCTCAGGTTCGGTCATGTGCCGGCGCTGCGCAAGGTAGACGGGGATCCCCAGCAGGAACGCCCCGGCGGTCATGTAGAAGGGCGCCCAGTAGACCCAGAAGCCCTTGCCGGTGTAGCGCGAGTACCAGATGAACAGGACCGAGAACACGAGCGAGATGACCGCCACGATCATGTCTCGTGCGAACCGGGGCGTCTCGAGATCACGGTGGTCGATCCACCGCCACTTCATCTGCGCGAGCGCGGAGAAGGCGTACGGGATCGCTGCGGTGATGCCCGTCATCAGCACGAGAGTCGTGAACACCGTGGCGCCGCTGGAACCGAGGTAGTTCAGGATCATCGCGACCGAGGCGAGCGCGGTCGAGACGATGACGCCGAACGCCGGGACGCCTCTTCTGGAGAGCTGCTTGAACTGCTTGGGGAAGAGGCCGTCGTTCGCGGCGGCGAGCGGCATCTCGGCCACGATCATCGTCCAGCCGTTCAGTGCCCCGATCCCCGAGATGATCACCGCGATCGCCATGAGGTTGCCGGCCCAGGTCCCTCCGAACATCACGTCGGCTGCGGACGAGAACGGGAAGGTCGACGACGCCAGCTGCGACGAGGTGAGGATGCCGAAGACCGCGGTCAGCGAGAGCATGTAGACGACCGCGGTCGCGAGGGTGCCGTAGATCGTGGCCTTGGAGATGTTGCGGTCGGGGTCCTTGACCTTGGCGGCCGCGACGCTGGCGACCTCGACTCCGAGGTAGCTGAACAAGGCGATGGCCATCCCGCCGCCGATCGCAGCGATCGCGCTCTCGCCGCTGAGGTTCCACGGCGTGTAGTTCGACTTCGAGATGAAGAACAGGCCGACCGTCGACATGAACGCGAGCACCGCGAACTTCAGCACCGTCGTCGCGATCTGGACGGAGCCCATGTTCCTCACTCCGGAGAGGTTGATGGCCACGGGGACCCAGAGACCCACGAGCACCAAAAGGATCGATCCGAAGCGGTTCTGGCCGGTGTTCACGAACTTCTCGACGTACAACACCCAGCCGACGGCGATCGCGGCGTTCCCGGCCCATGCGGTGATCCAGTACGACCACGCGTTGGCGAAGCCGAGGCGGTTGCCGAAGGCGACGCGTGCGTACGCGTACGGGCCACCGTCGGCCGGCAAGCGCCTCGACAAGGTCGCGAACAACAGCGCCAGCGCCACCGCGCCGACGGTCGTCAGCAGCATCGAGACGAGGCTGATCGGGCCGTAGGTGGAAAGGGAGGTCGGCAGGTTGAAGATGCCGACGCCGATGATGCTTCCCATCACGAGCGCGACCGCGCCGGTGAGACCGAGGCGATCGGTCACACCGATCGCACCATCCGCTTCTGGGAGCGTTCCCTTTCCGTCGACGTCGGGTGCGTCGGGAACTGTGTCCGGCATAGGAGTACCTCGTTCTCGGTGAAGTGCGAGTGAACGGACGGTGTCGAGGAGGCGGACGCCGCCGATCGTCGCTCACGCCGGCGACGCGACCGAGTTCAATGGTACGAAGCAGCACGCGCTGCGCCTCGGGCCGAAGGACTCTATTCCTGCGCCGACGTCAGAGAGACGATTGTCACGACGCACTCAGTGTCGAAGCGTGAGCCGACATCTCGGAGAGGACCGGAGTTGAGGTTGGTCGTTGCGCTCGGCGGCAACGCGCTCCTCCGACGCGGAGAGCCGACAACCGTCGAGAACCAACGCGCGAACGTGCGGGTCGCGTGCAAACGGCTCGCGCCGATCGCGCAACGCCACGAGCTCGTCGTGTCCCACGGGAACGGTCCGCAGATCGGTCTGCTCGCGCTCGAGGATGCGGCTTACGACGAGGTGTCCGCGGCGCCGCTCGACGTGTTGGGAGCCGAGACCCAGGGGATGATCGGATACCTGGTGGAACAAGAGCTCGGCAACGAGCTTCCCTTCGACCGGCCGCTGGCAACCCTGCTCACGATGGTCGAGGTCGATCCCGACGACCCCGCGTTCCACGACCCGACCAAGCCGATCGGGCCGTTGTACACGAGTGCCGAAGCCGACGCGCTCGTGGCAGAGCGAGGGTGGACGTTCAAGCCCGACGGAGACAGCGTGCGCCGCGTCGTGCCGTCGCCGGTGCCGAAGCGGATCTTCGAGCTCCGGCCGATCCGGCTGTTGCTCGAGCAGGGCTGTGTCGTGATCTGCGCGGGCGGAGGTGGGATCCCCACGGCGTACCGGGTTGCCGGGACGCTCGTCGGTGTCGAAGCAGTCATCGACAAGGACCACGCCAGCGGTCTCCTCGCTCGCGGCGTCGACGCCGACATGCTGATCTTGGCGACCGACGCCTCCGCGGCATACCTGCGATTCGGTACGCCCGACGCGCGCGCGATCGCACGTGCCCATCCGGATGCACTGCTCGCGCTCGAAGACGAGTTCGCGGCCGGCTCGATGCTCCCGAAGGTGAGGGCCGCCT
>JBBRHS010000105.1:0-8623 GCA_038222385.1 Acidimicrobiia bacterium | reverse complement strand
GGTGAATCGAGCGACGGCGAAGTTCCCTGCTGCGCTGCCGCCGACGAGGATCCGGCCGTCGGCCTGGATGGCGACCGACGCGGCTCCGCTGCCGTCGGGCTCCCCGAACTCCATCGTGAGGCGCCCGTCGGTACTGAAGCTCGCGTCGAGCACCCCCGCGGGGGTGTAGCGGAGCACTGCGAACTCGGGGTCGCCGGCGACGCCGGTGGTGGCGCCGACCACGATCCTTCCGTCGGGTTGGATCGCGAGCGCGTTGCCGCGGTCGATGGGTCCCCCGAGGTTGGTGGTGACGACACCGTCGCCACCACCGAACGCCGAATCCAGACCACCCGCGCTGTTGAAGCGCATGATGACGACGTCGCCGTTGCGTCCGTCGGCCACGACGATCTTGCCGTCGGCCTGCACGACGACGGCACTCGCACCGGCGCCGAGGCTCGTCGTGACCTTGCCGTCGGCGCTGAAGACGGTGTCGAGGTCACCGGGTGTCGCCGAGGCGAGCCCCGCAATGCTGATGGCCAGCCCGACAGCCAGCGAGAGCAGGAGCAGCTTCCTCACGGTTTCCACCTTCCATGTCCGACCGCGGAGATTCGCCCGGAACCTACTGTCGGAGGGACCTTTGCGTCGAGCGTGCGCTCTACGGCAACGATGACGGGTGCGCAATGCGCCGATGCGCCCGACTTTGCTTGAATGGGCGTTCGTTCACGCTGAATCGCAGTTCGTTCCGGGGGGAGACCTGATGCGGTCACGGATGATCATCGCGGTCGTGGTGCTCACGGCGGCGCTCGCCGGTTGCGCGTGGTTCCCGGGGGGGACCGCGCCGAGCGCGGATCCGGCGAAGGTCCCGTCGGGTGGCTGTGCAACTGCGACGCCACGTGCCCCTGGCATCGCGACGATGAACATCACCTCGGGCGGGGTGGCGCGCACCTACCTGCGGCGGATCCCCGCCGGCTACGACGCCACGAAACCTGCGCCGGTGGTGTTCGCGATCCACGGTTGGGGTGAGGGCGCGCAGGTCCACACCAGCATGTCGGAGTGGGCCCCGCGCGCCGACGCGAACGGGTTCGTCGTGATCTACCCGCAAGGCGTCGGGAGTCCGGTCGGCTGGAACACGACGCTCGGGTCGGCGGATCTCGACTACATCGGCCACGTGCTCGACCGCGTCGAAGACGACCTGTGCCTCGACCGCCGGCGCGTCTTCGCCGCCGGTCTCTCCATGGGCGCGTTCATGTCGTCGTCGATCGCCTGTCAGTTCGCGCATCGGTTCGCCGCGGTTGCCCTCGTGGCCGGAATGCGCAACCCCACGGGATGCGCACCGAGCCGTGCCGTTCCCGCGGTCACGTTCCACGGCACCGCCGACACCTGGGTGTCGTTCGCACCCACGCCGGGGATCGTCGGCGCCTGGGCCGCGCGCAACGGTTGCTCCGCGACGCCGAGTGAGGTGTCGGTCGCCGCCGATGTGAAACTGGTCCGCTACCTGTGCCCACTCGGCGCGGAGGTCGGGCTCTACCTCGTCGAAGGCGGCGGCCACGCGTGGCCGGGGAGCGAGTTCTCACGCGCGATCGAAGCCGCGGTCGGCTTCACCACGTTCTCGATCAACGCGTCCGAGATCATCTGGAGCTTCTTCAGTCGCCATCCCATGCCGGTGTAGTTTCAGGCGGTGCTGCTCGACGGCTTCAACCACGTCGCCATCCTCACCAACGACACCGATCGGCTCCAGGAGTTCTGGGTCTCGGAGTTCGACGCGACCGTCGGCGACGCGCCCGACATGCCGCCGGAGGCCGGGATGAGGCTCTCGTTCATCTTCGTCGGACCGCATTCCGAGCTCAACGTGTTCGAGATCGAGGGGAACACCGAGGCCGAACGCCAGACGCCGGGGTTCGGGCGCGGTCGGCTCGATCACCTCGCGGTGCACGCGGCATCACTCGATGCGTTCGAGACGATCCGTGAGCGCCTCATGGCACGCGGCGCCGCCGACGAGTTCGTCACCGACTTCGGATCGGTGCTCAGCATCTTCTTCCGGGATCCCGACGGTCTCGAGTGCGAAGTGTGCGTCGAGAACCCCGACGCACAACCCGCGGTCATGAACCCGCCGGGAACCCCGGCCCGTCGCTACCTGTCCGAGGCGTAGCGCGCGCGTGCTCTCCCGAATCGTGGCCATGGTCTCGCCCGGGGCACGGTTCGTCGGGAGCTCGACCTTCCCCGGCGGGATCTCCTCCCACATGGTGCTCGTGGAGATCCAGCTCGACGACGGGACGCCCGACCGGTTCGTCGTGCGTCGCGCCCGCGGCGGGCGCGGGTCGATCTCGATGGCGGTCGAGCATCGGCTCCTCCAGACCGCCTGGGCGCGTGGGCTCCCGGTCCCCCAACCGCTGCTGTTCGACGCCGGCACGGCGCGTGGGGGTACGTGGTGGGAGGAGCCGGCCCTGGTCCTCGCCTACGTAGACGGTGCGCCTCGGTGTTCGGCCGTGTCGGTCGAGACCGGGATCGAGATGGCCCGATGCGTCGCCGACGTGCTCGCGTCGGTCCATGCCGTCGACGGTGCCGACTCGGCCCTTGCAGAGCTCCCGCACCGTACCGAGCGCGTCGGCAAGGAGCTCGACGAACACCGAGCGCCCTTCGACGACGTGCTCCGATCGCACTGGCCACCACCAACTACCGGCCACACGCTGCTGCATTGCGACGTGTGGCTCGGCAACGTCCTGTGGTCGGACACAGAGATCAGCGCTCTGATCGACTGGGAGACCGCGCACGTCGGCGATCCGCTCGTCGACGTGGCGACATTCCGACTGGAGTGCGCGTGGTCCTTCGGACGCGAGGCCGTGACGGCGTTCACCGACCGCTATGCGACCCGCACCGGCATCGACCTGCGCGCGCTCCCGCTCTGGGACCTCGCTGCCGCACGGCGTGCGGCGGGAGACCTCTCGAGTTGGGCGACCGACTGGGTCAACTACGGGCGGCCGGACATGACCGCCGACGTGATGCGCGAGGCGAAGCAGTGGTTCGTCGTCGACGCGCTGGACGAGCTAGGTGAGTTGTGACCGCTATGCGCGGCGAACGAAGTACACGATCGCAACAACGAGGAGGACGATGAGCAAGATACCGACGATTCCAAATTCCATGGTGAAGGTCATGCCCCGCCCGCGTACGGCCTAAACCTCTTCCTCGCGGTGCCCTCGACAGGATTCGAACCTGTGACACACGGTTTAGGAAACCGATGCTCTATCCCCTGAGCTACGAGGGCTTGGTCTTCGTTGGTGCAGGTCAGAGGGTACTTCTAGCGTTCGGAGTCGAAGGCGGTGTCTGATTCCAGCCCCGCCGCGTGCCCGTTCCACGCGTGAGCAACGGTTTCTTGCACCATGTGTCACCGGCGGTTCGCGAACGCGTCGGCGCTGGTCAGCGCGTCGCGCGGTCGATGTACACGGGTCGCGATCGGCGAGTGGAGCGTGCGTCGGCGTGTGAGCGTCCGTTCAAGAAACCGTGCGTCAATCCGTGACCGCCCGGCCCGGACGGGTTTGAGTCCCATCAGGTCCATTGCTGTTGTCGTTTCGATACGTCGTGCCGGGCTCACCTACGAGGAAGCGACCGAGAACAGTCGCCACGATCCGTCGATGCCCTTGAGTTCGTGCTCGCCGGCGTCGGCAAACGTCGTGGTGCCGCCGAGCATCATGTCGCGCACCGTCGATGACGCCCAGAACTCTCCATCTGCGGCGCGCTGCTCGACTCGTGCCGCGAGGTTCACGGCAATGCCGGAGACATCTCCGTCGTCGTGCACCTCGAGCTCTCCGGCATGAATACCCGCGCGGATCTCGATACCGATCCCGCAAAGCGCGTCACGCAGACCTACGCCGCAGGCAACGCCTTGCGAAGGAGTATCGAACGTCACGAGCAACCCATCGCCAGTGCTCTTCACGACGCGCCCTCCCTGCTCATCGACCAAGCTCCGAGCGATGCGGTCGTGACTGTCGAGCAAGACCCGCCACGCAGCATCACCGCGCTCGGCTGACTGACGCGTCGATCCGACGATGTCGGTGAACAACACGGTGGCGAACTTGCGGGTAGATGTTCGCGTGACGGGAGTGCCAGTCGCGAACTCGATCAAGATGTCGTCGAGCTCCCGCCAGTTCGGCATGATCCAGGCGAAGTGGTCCTCACCAGAGACCTCGACGTACTCGGCGCCCGGGATCAGATCGGCGAGCAGTCGGCCTCCCGCAACGGGCAGTACCCGGTCGCCCTTCACGTGCATCACGAGAGTGCGAGTGGTGATGCGTTCGGGGGCGTCGCCCGCATCGAGTGCGACCACACTTTCGAGCTGCTTGATGAAGTCCTTCGGTGAACAGGACATCCGCTGCAGCCGGCCGACCCACCGAATGAACGACTCGTTGTCGATCGCGCTCGGCATCTCCCATTCGACCATCGGTCGTGGGTCTTCGGACCACAACGCCGCAATGTGCATGAAGCGGTCGACGATTCCGTCGACTCCGAGGATCGGCGCGTCCCCGTCATGCGCGTAGTCCCGATAGCGATCGCGGTACCGCGGCGATGCGAAGGTATTGATCAGCTCGAGGCTTTCGACCCGCTCCGGGAAGTCGGCGGCGAACAGCTGTGCCATGGCTGCCCCCTCGGACACGCCGAGAAAGTGCGCGCGTTCCCAACCGACGGCGTCCATCACGGCGAAGATGTCTTCGTTGCGCTGTTCCATTGTTGGCACGCCCTCGAAGCGATCTGAGAGCCCGATCCCGCGCTTGTCGAACTGGACGCAGGTCATGTGGCGGCCGAAGTGCTCGAAGTTCCTGCGGTACAGCTCGTGCTCCCACGCGATCTCGATATTGGAGATCAACGCAGGAATGAACACGAGCGGCGGCCCCTCGCCCCACTGCTGATACGCGATCCGGAGATCACCGGCGCGGGCGTAATGGGTCTCTGGTGCCTGCATGGGGTGATCCTCACACACTCGAGGTCAATCGGCACCTGCCTGTGCAGGCCCCGGTCGGCTCCTCGGGTCCAGGTGGCAGTGTCAGACGCGCGTGAAGGTCGGATCACCATGCCGGAGTGCGATGCGATCGACGCGGGTGCGCCGGAGTACGCCACCGCGCAGGCTCGGAGGGCTCCCGTTGTGTGCTTGCCGCGACGGGTCTCGTTCCCGTGCTCAGCTCTCGCGAGTGATGGGGAGCCGACGGACCCGGATCCGGGTTCGGTCGAACGTGACGACCGCGCCGAGATCGAGTTCGTCAGCGATTTCGGCAAGGTTCGCGATGAGCAGTCGAGCCTGCTGATCGGGCGTCAGCTCGTTGATGTGTCGGAGCAGGACGAACGACGGTTTGTCACGATCGTGACGGGCGAGGAGCGCACCGAAGTCGGTGTCACTCGAGATGATGATCCGATCGTCCGCTTCCGCGGCCTCGAGGATCGCGTGATCGGTGGCATCACCGAGGTCTCGCTCGAAGACGTGCACCGCGTCATGGCCGGCCGCGTTCAGATCGGTGGCCACGCGTGGTGAGAGGTTCGCGTCGACCAGGAACCTCACGCCGGGCGGGTTAGCGGGAGCTCACGTTCGCTCACGGCAGCCGCCGCGTACTCGAGCGCAGCGAGGACATCCTCGCGTTCGAGATACGGGTAGTCGGCGAGGACTTCGTCGATGGTGCGCCCGGCCGCGAGTTGACCAACCACTGCGCTCACGGTCACGCGCGTGCCGCGGACGCACGGAAGGCCGCCCATCTGGTCGGGATCTACAGTGATGCGCTCGAACGCCACGGCGCCAGCGTAGGTGCCCGGACGAGCAAGCTGCTCGGTATCGCAACGGAACCAAGCTCTGCGCATGGCGTGCCCGTTCGTGCCCTTGGAACCCGTGCCCGTTGCGTGCCCGTCATCACGCGCACTGGCGGTCACTCGTGGTCACTGGCGGTCATTCGAAACGCACTCCGACCCGGAGCTCGACCCTGTGACCTGCACCGGAAAGAGGCCTGACAAAAAGTTAGGAAACCGATGCTCTATCCCCTGAGCTACGAGGGCGAGGGCGGGGGAGTGTTTGTGCAGCTGAGACGCTAGTTGCCGGTCGCGGGCGATCGTGCCCTTGGTCGGCGTGCCCTCGTCGTGCCCGGTGTCGACTCTTCCATGCCGTAGCTATGCGCATCGTGTCCGCGAAACGCGACACTGCGCGAGGAAATCCTGGGCCGCATATCGCTTCCCAGCCCTGAGGTATCCAACGAGCGGGTCAACTCCATCGTCGCGTCGCGGACGCATTCACTGAACTCGCCCGGGACGATCTGATCGAGAAGAGCCGCGCGCATTGGTTCCCACGCGGCCCGGTCCAACTCAACGCGACAGTGCCGGAGGCTCCCACGCCATCGACCTCGGAGCCGTCACCCGCGCCCGCTGCGACGAGATCCTCACCGTCGTGAACCATCAGCCCCGCCGCTCACTCAACTGGGACACACCCGCCTACCGCTACCATGCCCCTCACCGTGCGCTGACCACTGGAACCCGCCGACCCTCCGCTAATGCAACAGTCCCACCGGCGATCGCTTCAACCCCCACGTCACCATCGGGACGCGCCGAGTGACTACCTCGACACGATGCAGTTCGGAACCACGGCGAAGAAGCTCGACGAGTTGCGCTCGCCGCAGTGAGGTTCCCGGACGGGTTCGCGCTGGTTGATCCGGCCCCGAACCGTCGTACGGTTCGTCTGGGCGCGCCAACTCCGGGGTACCCGGTGGACCTATCCCATCGCCGGCATCGCTGCGGCCGCGGCTGTCGCAGCCGCACCCGTGGCCGGTGAGACTGAGCCAGTGAAGCAGCCAATGACGTACGGCCAGGCCGACGTCGCGTGATAGCGGTAGGTGCCATCGGGGCCGATCCGGCCGTTGCACTCGTCAAGCTTCTTCGGGTCGTCGTTCGCGACGTAGCTATAGGCGTCCCAGGCATTCGTCGTTGGGTCGCCGGTCCGCACGTAGCTCGATTCGAACGTCACCACTTGATTGCAACGACGGTCGAGGCAACCTTGGGGGCCATAAATCGGGAAACCGTCGAGCGCGTACCCGACAATCGGATCTGGTCCCAGGTTGCATGCCGTCAGGGTATCGATGGCATGAAGGTGATAGCTGAAGACGGGTGCGGTGTGGCCTTTGCAGAGGTCAACAATTCCGTTGTACACGGGGTCGCCGAAGGCCTGCCTCGCCGGCTGCTGCGCTTCGATCGGCGTGAAGATAGGAAGGCCCGTCAGGCTGAATCCCACGATGCTCAAGAGCCCCCTGATGCTCGTCGGCTGCGCTGCGATCTTCGGAGTCAACGTGAAGCTGAAGTTCCAATTCTGCGCTATCAGCGGGTTGGGGGTTTTCGCGGCGTAGGGATACGACGGCATGCCATTCGATGACATCACGAACTCGGTGGCTGTGCATGACCCCGTCACTACGGGGCGAACGTACCCTTCGCCGGCACCCGGGGTTCCCGTGAGGTCAGGGATCCGGTCGGCGGGACAAATCGGCGGCTTGTTCGTGCGGGGCTCGCCGGGCCTGTGATGGGCTAGCCGGTCGGGCCGGTGATGGGCTAGCCGGTCGAGTCCACCACAGGACACCGCCACAACACTGAGCACTACCAAGCTGATTCTGATCGGTGCTTTCATTTCGGCCACTTCCCTCGTCCCCCGGTGTGCTTGACAGATGCCAAGGTATCCGAGTTTCTTGGCGTCCGTCAAGGAACACATCGAACGGATTTCTCGGCCTGATGCAGACCCGGTCATCATCGACCGGACCGTGCACCCACAGGTGGAACCTGCCCACCCGGCCCGACCCGGCGCGCTCAGCGAGCGTGTCGCCGCGATTCCGACCACTGGGAGCACCGCGCCAGGGAAACCAGGGAAACCGCTCAGCGTGGTCGCTTCATTCGGCTTCTGTCGTCGTGAACCTGGCCCCGGCGGACTTCGATCGAGCAGGTTCCGTCGGTTGATGCCCTAGGCCCCGGATAACAAAGTCCGTGAAGCGCTGAACGTACAACTCGGCATCGAGCGGCCCGTCGATTCGATCGAACGCGGCGGACATGGCCGACAGCGCGAAGGGGGCCGCACCGGCCTGGCCGACGAAAAACAGCTCGCGCGCCGACGTCGGTTGTATCTCACCTCGTTCGACGAGACGCTCGACCACCTCCGCAACCATGCGCATGCTCGGCGCGAGTGCGCGCTCGAAGATGTAGTCGAGCCGCTCACCTGCGTGGACGCTCTCGTGATTGATCACCTGGCCGAGCAAAGGCCGTCGACCCGCGGCGCGGACGAACACCACCAGCGTCGCCCGCAGTTCATCGAGATCATCGAGGTCGGGCGGAAACATCGACCGCTCCTCGGCGGCGACGACGAAATAGTCAGCGAAACCATGGTCAAGCGCGGCGAAGTACAGCGCCCGCTTCGAGCCGAACCGCTGGCCGATCGTTTCGTGGCTCAGTCCAAGCGTCGCGTTAAGTCCACGCACGGACATCGAATCGAATCCGGAGGCAGCAAACGCCGCGAGCGCTGCCTCGAGGATCTCGGCGTCGGTCCGGATCGCCGGTCGACCCGGCGCTCGCTTTCCACTCACGTCGATCCCCTCGCGGTCGCTGCTTCTGACTGAGTTCTCAGAATATTGGCATACACCAAGAA
>JBBRHS010000104.1:0-8637 GCA_038222385.1 Acidimicrobiia bacterium | reverse complement strand
GGTGCGGCGTCGGCCGACGCGGCGCGGCCCTACGTGCGGGCCGCGCTCCGGACCGCGCTGATCCCCCAGATCGAGACGACCAAAGCCGTCGGCCTCGTGTTCCTACCCGGGGCGATGACCGGGCTGATCCTCGCCGGCGTGGATCCGCTCGATGCCGTGCGGATCCAGGCCGCGGTCATGTACCACGTGCTGGGTTCGGTGGCCACGACGACCGCGGTGGTGGCGCTCGGTGTGTCGCGCCGCCTGTTCACCGCCGACCATCGACTCGTGAGGATCAGCCGCCCGGCGGAGTAGCCGGGCGCAGTGGTTCGAGAGGGCCTCCGAACGGTCGACTTCGGCTGCGTCGCCTCGATCGCCCACCCATCGGACCGCCGTGCCGCGTGTCCGGCGACTCCGCCTGCGTCTCCTATCGCCGCCCCACGTTGGGTCGCTTGCCGTGATTCGCCTTCTTGCGGCGTGACCGCAGGCGACGCTTCTTCGTCTTCTTGCTCACTGGAGCCTCTCTCGGACCGGGATCAGGGTGCCCAGGCTAATAGCCTGACCGCCCGTGGAGCATCTCGGCCTCTTCGGCCTCAACGGTTCTCAGCGCACACCGCTGTTCGCGGCCCTCACCGCCCTCGACGCGATCGGTGCCTCGGAACGGGTGATCCGGTCCCCGGAGGCCTGCGATGCCCTGGCTCGTACGAGCGGATGACGTGCTGGCGGCCGCCGAGGTCGCGCGCACGGGTCGGGACCGACGGCGCGGCCTCCTCGGCCGTGACGGCGTCGACGGGGCGTTCGTGTTGCGGCCGTGCCGACACGTCCACACGATCGGCATGCGCTTCCCGATCGATGTGGCGTTCTGCGACGCCGACGGTGCAGTCGTGCGGGTGTGTTCGTTGCGACCGTGGCGCCTCGCACCGCTCGTCTTCCGGGCCCGCTTCGTGATCGAGGCCCAGGCCGGTGCCTTCGACCGCTGGGCCCTCCGCCCCGGCGACGTCGTCGAGATCAGGTCATGAGCGCAGCGGAGCTGCCGGACACGTCGCACGGGACGTCCGCGGGTGAGCGATCGAGGCACCGCAGCGAAGCGACCCATCAGATCGTGATCGAGCAAGCTGGCTCATTGGTGCTGGTGGGGACGCCGATCGGGAACCTCGGCGATCTCGCTCCGCGGGCGGTACAGGCGTTGCGCGATGCCGACGTGATCGCGTGCGAGGACACCCGTCGGACCCGGGCGTTGTTGTCGGCGTTCGACGTGCCGGCCGGGAACCGCTTGCGTTCGGTGCACGCCCACAACGAGCGCGAACGCGCCGCGCGGATCGTCGGCGAGATCGCCGACGGGCTCCGGGTCGCGTACGTCACCGATGCCGGGATGCCGGGCATCAGTGATCCCGGTGCCGAGCTGGTCCGGGCCTGTCTGCGCGATGGGCTCACCGTCGACGTCGTCCCCGGCCCGACCGCGCTCACCCTTGCCCTGGTCCTCTCGGGCCTCCCGACCGACCGGTTCGTGTTCGAGGGGTTCCTCCCGCGCAAGGGCACCGATCGACGGACCCGGCTCGACGCGCTCGCGTCGGAGGCTCGCACCACCGTCGTCTACGAGTCGCCCCGCCGCGTCGCCGCGACGTTGCACGATCTCGCCACCGGGTGCGGCCCCGACCGACCCGTCGCCGTCGTCCGGGAACTCACGAAGCTCCACGAGGAGGCCTACCGGGGCACCCTCGGCGAAGCCGCGGCGCTGGCCGCCGCCCACGAAGCCCGGGGCGAGCACGTGATCGTGCTCGGGGGCGCCGAGCACACCGAGGTGAGCGACGACACCGTGGTCGACGCAGTGCGCGATGCACTCGGGGGCGGCGCCTCGGCCCGAGATGCCGCCACCGCGGTCGCGGCCGAGCTCGGCGTCGCCCGGCGGCGGGCCTACGAGGTCGCCCTCACTCTGCGGAAAGGGTGAGGCGGCCGACGCAACCCGCGCAGACGCGCTTGCCCGCGAAGTCGCGGAGGTCGGTTCCGCTCCCGCAGAAGATGCAGCGCGCTTCGACCTTGGTGAGAAGGATACGGGTCCCCTCGAGCGCGACCTCGACGAGATCGCCTTCCCGCAGGCCGAGGGTCCGGCGCAGCTCCACCGGGAGCACCACCCGCCCGAGTTGATCCACCTTGCGCGTCACTCCCGAGGAAGTCATCCCGAGCTCCTCGCCTCCGAACTCTGCTGGAGTGTCCCGGCCCGGTCAGTATCGTAGGGCGGCGTGACCCGCCCCTTCTACGTGACGACGCCGATCTACTACGTGAACGACGTGCCGCACATCGGGCACGCTTACACGACTGTCGTCGCCGACGCCCTGGCCCGCTGGCGCCGGCTCTGGGGGGACGACGTCGTGTTCCTCACGGGCACCGACGAACACGGCCTCAAGATCCAGCGTGCGGCCGAGGCGAACGGGGTCACGCCCCTCGAGTGGGCCGACCGGACGAGCGCCCGATTCGCCGAGGCCTGGGAGCTGCTCGACATCAGCAACAACGACTTCATCCGCACGACCGAGCCGCGCCACCACGAGGCCGTGGCCGAGTTCCTGCAACGGGTCTACGACGCCGGCGATATCGAGCTGAGCACCTACGAGGGCCTCTACTGCGTGGGGTGCGAGCTGTACTACGCCGAAGAAGATCTCGTCGACGGCAACTGCCCGATCCACGGTACGCCGGTCGAGTTGGTCGCCGAGGAGAACTACTTCTTCAAGCTCTCGCGCTTCGAGGACCGTCTGCTCGCGCACTACACGGAGCACCCGGAGGCCATCGAGCCGGCCGGGACGCGTAGCGAGGTGCTCGGGATCATCAAGCAGGGTCTGCGCGACTTCTCGATCAGCCGCACCTCGATCTCGTGGGGCATCCCGCTCCCGTGGGACGCGCAGCACGTCGCCTACGTGTGGTTCGACGCTCTGGTGAACTACTGCACCGCGGTGGGCTACGGCACCGACCGGGAACGGTTCGATCGGTTCTGGCCCGCCGACTACCACCTCATCGGCAAGGACATCCTCCGTCAGCACGCGGTCTACTGGCCGGCGATGCTCATGAGCGCGGGTGAGGCGCCGCCGAAGCAGGTGTTTGCGCACGGCTACCTGCTCGTGGGCGGCGAGAAGATGAGCAAGTCGAAGCTCAACCAGATCGCGCCGGCTGATCTCGTCGCCGACTTCGGCGTCGACGGGTTCCGGTACCACTTCCTCGCCGATCAACGCTTCGGCCCCGACGGCGACTTCAGCTACGAGGCGATGGTCGCGCGGTACAACGCCGACCTCGCGAACAACTTCGGCAACCTCGCGAACCGCGTGCTGAACATGGCGGTGAACTACTGCGGGGGCATGGTCCCCACCGAACGGGCCGACGGCCCGCTCGTCGACGCGGTCGCGACCGCGTTCGCCGCGCAGTCCGCCGCGTTTGATCGACTCGACATCGCGTCGGCGTTCGGTGCGGTGTGGGACCTCATCCGCGCCGCGAACGCGTACATCGAGGACGCGAAGCCGTGGGCGCTCAACAAGTCCGGCGACGCCGCGGCGACCGCCGCGGTGATCGGCGACTGCCTCGAGGCGCTGCGCGTCGTCGCACTCCTCGCGTCCCCCGCGATCCCGCGCGCCTCGACCGAGCTGTGGACGCGCCTCGGTCTCTCCGGCGCACCCACCGGTCAGCGACTCCCCGACGCAGTCGCGTGGGGTGGACTCACGCCGGGCGCGACGGTCGAGAAGGGCGCGCCCCTCTTCCCCCGGATCGACCCTTGACCTGGTTCGACTCCCACTGCCACCTGCAGATGCTCGACGTCCCGGCCGGTGAGGCGCTCGCCCGCAGCCGGGAAGCGGGCGTCGACGGGATGGTGTGTGTGGGGACCGACCTCGGGTCCTCGGCCGCCGCGGTCGGGATCGCCGGTCGTGAGCCCGATGTGTGGGCCGCGGTCGGGCTCCATCCCCACGACGCCACTGATCGGACGGCAGAGTGGCCGGGCATCGTGGAGCTGAGCACCGCCGACCGGGTGGTGGCGATCGGCGAGACCGGCCTCGACTACTTCTACGAACACAGCCCGCGTGAGGAACAGATCGCGAGCTTTCGCGTCCACATCCAGCTCGCGCACGAGCGCGACCTCGCGCTGGTGATCCACACGCGCGACGCGTGGGACGACACGTTTCGCGTGCTCGAGGAGGAGTCGCTCCCGCCGCGCTCGATCTTGCACTGCTTCACCGGTGGTCCCGCGGAAGCCGAACGTGCACTCGCGCTCGGCGCGCACCTCTCGTTCAGCGGGATCGTGTCGTTCAAGAACGCGGAAGACGTGCGCGCGGCCGCGGCGATCACCCCGGTCGACCGCATGTTGGTGGAGACCGACGCGCCGTTCCTCGCGCCGGTGCCGCATCGCGGGCAGAAGAACGAGCCTGCGTTCGTCGCCGATGTCGGCGTCGCGCTCGCCGACGCGACCGGACGCGATCTCGAGGCAGTGGCGGAGTCAACACGATCCGTGGCGCGCACATTGTTGCGTTTGTAGCGTCTCGACCAGGGTGAACACGCGGTCGAGAACTACGAGAGAACTCGCGCTGAAGCGCATCTGAACGACGAGTTGACCGTCGGGCGATGTCATCGATACGTTCCCGCGGTCCCCGCAACGCACGTACGTCGCAACGCGGGCCAGAGCATTGTGCGGTCACACGGGAGGCGGAGCCCGATCGCAGATCATGTGAACCATCGCGGCGCGCGCGTTCGACTCGGCATCGCCGAGCGACGCGACGTGCCCGCACGGCACACGCCGGTACGACGAGACGCGCGCGTCCGCCACGTCAGTGTGCGCGAGGTCGCGCGACGACATGCCGTCAGCGCGGTGCGCCCGTCACCCGCACGGGTGAATGCCCCCGAACCCGACGCGTGGATCCGGATCCTCGACCTCGAGCTGCTCGAAGCACTCGGATCGCAGATCGACCCGGAGCTGTTGCGCGAGCTCGACGGCCTCGAGCGCGCCTTCCTCGAACCGCCCGCACCCGATCCAGTTGCCTCGCCCGGCCCGGCGCCGCAACCGTCGGTCCAGATACCGTCGACGGTCGCCGAGCCGGTGCTCCCGCCGGTCGCCGCTCCTGCGCCGACCGCCGACCCCGAGCCCCACCGCGCGGGCCCCGCCCCGGCCACCGGGCGCCACCATCACCGGTTCCTGCACTGGCTCATCCTCGTGATCGCACTCGCGGTGGTCGTGGCCGGCTTGCCGTACTTCCTGCAATCGCCCGCCCAGCGGCGCGTCACGCTCGACGTCGACGGGGCATCCTTCGTCCGCACGACCCGGGTCGACGACGTCGGCAGCCTCCTCGCCGCAGCCGGCGTCGCAGTGGCCCCGGGCGACCGGGTCACGCCGGCCACCGGCTCGACGCTGCGCAACGGCGCGACCGTCAGCGTCGTGCGCGCGTTCCCGGTCACCGTCGACGTCGACGGTGAGGTCCGCTCGGTGCGGACCACCGCCAAGACGGTCAAGCGGCTGCGGCGTGAGCTCGGAATCGCTCCCGCGCTCGTGGCGGTCGGTGCGGGGCAACGCCTCCGGCGCGGCGACACCATCACGTTCCGCACCCCGTTCGACGTCACGCTCGTCACCGATGGCGTCTCGGGTTCGCTCACCTCGACGGCGCGCACCGTCGGTGAGCTGCTCACCGAACGCAACGTGGCGTTCGCGGCAGGCGACAAGATCGACCCGCCTCTGGAGACACGGCTCGCACCGGGTCTCGCGATCACCGTCACGCGTACCACTGCCGGACGGGTCACCGAAGACACCGCGGTGCCGTTCGACGTGCAGGAGCGGCCCGACCCGTCGTTGCCCGAGGGGACGCGTCGAGTCGTGCAGGACGGTGTCGAAGGCATCGATCGCACGACCTACCAGCTCACGCGCGAGGGAGAGGTGGTCGTCGGCAAGCAGGCGCTGGGTACCGTCCGGTTGCAACAGCCCCGACCGGAGATCGCCGTGGTGGGAACCCAGCCGATCAGCGGCGCCGGCCACCAGAGCGGTATCGCGACCTGGTACGCGACGCTCTACCAGCCGGGTACGTGTGCCCACCTGACGCTCCCGTTCGGCACGATGGTCCGGGTCACCGACACCGAGACCGGCGCGACCGCGGTCTGTCGGGTGGCCGATCGGGGGCCCGAGGCGTGGACGGGGAACATCATCGATCTCTCGCCCGACGTGTTCGAACAGCTCCGGTCGCGCTCCACCGGGGAGATCCACGTCCGCCTCGACTACTGATCGGCTCGGCGATCGCCCCTGGCGCGGCGCCCGGCCCGACGTTCCCCGCCGGGGATCGGTGACACGATGGCCTCCGTGACCGCGATCAACCCGGGAGAGCTGCGCCGTCTCCTCGGCGCCCACGGTCTCCGGCCCAGCCGCGCCCTCGGCCAGCACTTCCTGGCCGATCCGAACACGGCGCGCCGCATCGTCTCCCTCGCCGGAGTCGGTCCCGGCGACCGTGTGCTCGAGATCGGACCGGGCGTCGGGTCGCTCACCGTGGCCCTCGCCGCAGCCGGCGCGCGTGTGACCGCGCTCGAACTCGATCGCCACCTCCTCCCGGTGCTCGACGACGCGCTCGCCCGCGCCGGAGTGGCCGAATCGGTGGAGGTCGTGTCGGGCGACGCGCTCACCGTCGACTTCGACGCGCTGCCCGGAGGGTCACCGCACGCGATGGTGTCGAACCTCCCGTACAACGTCGCGGTCCCGATCGTGATGCGCGTGCTCGACGACGTCCCGGCCGTGGAGCGGATGCTCGTGATGGTCCAACGCGAGGTCGGTGATCGCCTCGCGGCCGGTCCCGGCACGAAGGACTACGGCTCGGTGTCGGTCCGGGTCGGCTACCACGCGGCGGCGCATCGGGTCGGTCTCGTACCGCCCACGGTGTTCCTCCCACCGCCGAAGGTCGACTCCGCGCTCGTCGAGCTGGTGCGCCATCCGACACCGCCGGTCGACGTCCCGTCGGTGGAGCAGTTGTTCACGCTGGTGCGCGCGGGGTTCTCCCAGCGCCGCAAGATGCTGCGTCGCGTCCTGCGTACCGAGCTCGGTGATCGTACCGACCCCGTGCTCGTCGCCGCGGGGATCGACCCGGCGGCGCGGGCCGAGACGCTCGATCTCGCCACGTGGGCCGCGCTCGCTCGCGCCGTGGCCGCCGACCGAGACGCCCATCCGCCCGCCGAGGTGCGCGAGTGACCGGTCGCGCACCGGCGAAGCTGACGTGGTCGCTGCGGGTTCTCGGGACCCGGGCCGACGGCTACCACGAGCTCGAGGCACTCGTGACGACGGTCGACGAGCCGCACGACACGGTCACGCTCGCCGCATCGGACCACGGCATCACCCTGTCGGTGTCGGGGCTCGACCGGGATGTCCCGTCGGACTCGTCGAATCTCGTCTGGCGCGCCGCCGCCGCGGCCGGGATCGACGTGGCCATCACGCTCGAGAAGCGGATTCCCGCGGGTGGCGGCCTCGGTGGGGGATCGTCGGACTGCGCCGCGGTGTTGCGGCAGTTGCGCGACGGGTTCGGCCTCGACCGGGCTCGCGCCGCCGCGATCGCCGCGGAGCTCGGTTCCGACGTCCCGGTCTGCCTGCACGGGGGCACGGTGTGGATTCGGGGACGGGGCGAGCAGCTCGAACCGGTCACCGGGGTGCCGCCCACGTCGGTCGTGATCGCGGTGCCGCCCGTCCACTCGTCGACCCTTGCCGTCTACCGGGCCTGGGACGACCTGGGAGGTCCCCGGTCGACGAGAGCGGTCGCCGCCCCGCCCGCGTTGGCCGGCGTTGCCACCGCGCTCCTCAACGACCTCGAGCCGGCCGCAGAAGCCGTGAGCCCGGGCTTGACCGAGTTCCGGCACGCGTTCCACGAGGCAGCCGGACGCGAACCGTTTCTCGCGGGGAGCGGATCGGCCTACTGCGTGTGGTTCGACGATCCCGACGCCGCGCGCGCGACAGCCGCGAAGCTGCAACAGGAGCTCGGATTCGCGACCTTTGCGGGGGTGGCAGGTGTCGGGTGACGCAGCGGTGTCAGCGACACCACGCCCGACGCCGCGGCAGGGTCAGCGACCCTGTTGACGACGCTGCCAACGCGTCTTCTTGAGGAGCTTCTTGTGCTTCTTCTTCCGCATTCGCTTGCGGCGCTTCTTGATCAACGAGCCCATGAGGGCCGTGACGCTACCGGCAGAGCCGTGTGAATGCACATCGTGACGGCCCGAGCGTCGGCCGAACCGGGCCCGACGCGGGGTAGCGTGAGCCCTGGATCGGGGGTGGTGTAACGGCAGCACGGGGTCCTTTGGAGTCCCAAGTCGAGGTTCGAAACCTCGCCCCCGAGCTGGCGGGAGCCGCTGGTTCGCACACTGGATACGACCCGGAGCACGAGCGGGAGCCCGTGCAGGGGAGAGGTTCTTCGATGAGGGGATCCCGATGAGTGGGTATCGGCCACTGGCTGCCGTGGTGCTCGCCGCGGGAGAAGGCACCCGGATGCGTTCCACCACGCCGAAGGTGCTCCACCCCCTGTGCGGGCGGCCGATGTTGCTGCACGTGGTCGATGCGCTGATCGCGCTCCCGCTCGAGCGCGTCGTCGTGGTCGTGGGCCACGGCGCCGAACGGGTGACCAAGACGCTCCACGAGCAGGTGGCCACCGAGATGCCGATCGAGTTCGTGGAGCA
>JBBRHS010000103.1:0-8690 GCA_038222385.1 Acidimicrobiia bacterium | reverse complement strand
GCTCGCTCACGTAGAGCCCGAGCATCTCCTTCTCGAACGCCAGGCGCTGCGACTTCGGGAACTCGGTGTCGGGAATCTCCGTGCGCTGACCGACGACGGCCTCGGGTGCGGGGTCGTCGACCGCGGAGAACAGGTCGAACTGACACTCGGCCTCGTTGCGCCGGCGGTCGAGGACGGTCTCGATGATCGTCTCGTAGACGAACAGCAGGCCCTGGCGCGGGTGGCCGACGGAGTCGAACGCGCCCGCCTTGATCAGCGACTCGATGGTCCGCTTGTTCAGCACCGACGGGTCGACACGGTCGCAGAAGTCGTAGAAGTCGGTGAACGGCCCGGTGTCCTCACGGGCGGCCACGATGTGCACGACGACGCCTTCGCCGACGTTGCGCACCGCCGACAGCCCGAAGATCACCGACGCTTCCAGATCCGGAGCGCCGGCGGCGCGGCGCACGGAGAAGTCCGACAGCGACTCGTTGACGTCGGGGACGATCACTTCGATGCTCCGTTGGCGACACTCGTTGAGGAAGACCGCGGTCTGATCCTTGTTGGTCTTGACGCTCGTGAGCAGCGCGGCGAGGTACTCGTGCGGGTGGTTCGCCTTGAGGTACGCGGTCTGGTAAGCGACGAGGCCGTAGCCGAACGAGTGCGACTTGTTGAACGAGTAGTCGGCGAACGGCTCGATGATGTCGAAGTAGCGCTCACCGAACTCACGCGAATGGCCTTGGCGCTCGCAGCCGTCGACGAACTTCGAGCGTTCGGCGCGGATGAGCTCACGGATCTTCTTGCCGGTTGCCTTCCGCAGGTTGTCGGCTTCTTCCAGCGAGTACCCGGCAAGCGTCTGCGCGGCGCGCATCAGCTGCTCCTGGTAGATCATCAGGCCGTAGGTGGGGCCGAGGACCTCCTCGAGATCCGGGTGGTCGTACGCGACCGGCTTCCGCCCGTTCTTGCGGTCGGCGTAGTCGTTGTGCATGTTCTGGCTCATCGGGCCGGGGCGGTAGAGCGCGATGAGCGCAGCGACGTCTTCGAAGCTCGTGGGCGCGAGCCGCTGCACGAGCGCGCGCATCGGTCCGCCTTCGAGCTGGAACACGCCGATCGTGTCGCCCTTGCACAGCAGCTCGAACGTCTTCGGATCGTCGAGGGGGACGTGGTCGATGTCGGGTCGCGCTCCGGTGCTGCGCTCGACGAGGTCGAGGGTGACCTCGATGACGTCGAGGTTCCGCAGGCCGAGGAAGTCCATCTTCAGGAGCCCGAGGTCTTCGACCCCGTGCATCTCGTACTGGGTGACGATCGGCGCGTCGTCGATCGAGCCCCCGGGCTCCGGCTTGCGCTGGATCGGGAGGTACTCGGTGAGCGGCTCCCTCGTGATCACCACCGCCGCGGCGTGGATGCCGTCCTGGCGCCGCAGCCCCTCGAGGCCCTTGGCGACGTCGATCACCCGCTTGGCGTCGGGATCGACGCCGTAGAGGTCCCGCAGCTCGCTCGCCATCTTGTAGCCGTCGACGTGCTTCGGCTCCTCCTCGAGGCAGGCGTAGAGCGGGGTGTCGCGGCCCATGATGAGCGGTGGCATCAACTTGGCGATCTTGTCGCCGAGCGCGTACGGGTAGTCGAGCACGCGGGCGGCGTCGCGCACCGCGGCCCGCGCCTTGATCGTGGAGAAGGTGACGATCTGGGCAACGTGGTCGACGCCGTACTTCTGCGCCGCGTACTTGATCATCTCGCCGCGGTAGCGGCTGTCGAAGTCCATGTCGATGTCGGGCATCTGCTTGCGGCCCGGGTTCAGAAACCGCTCGAACAGCAGGTCGTACCGGATCGGGTCGATGTCGACGATGCCGAGGGAGTACGCGACGCACGATCCGGCCGCGCTTCCTCGGCCGGGGCCGACCCGGATGCCGCGCTGGCGCGCGTAGCGGACGAGGTCCCACACGACGAGGAAGTACGCCGAGAAGCCCATCTCCTGGATCACGCCGAGCTCGAACTCGAGCCGTTCGAGCACCCGGTGTTCGGGCGCGGTGCCGTACCGCTCCTTCGCGCCCTCGAACGTGAGCTCGCGGAGGTAGGCGTCCTGGGTCCGGCCGTCGGGAACCGGAAACTCCGGCAGGACCTCCTGGTCGAACGCGAGCTCGAGGTCGGCGGCGCGCTCGGCGATCCAGAGGGTGTTGTCGCACGCCTCGGGGACCTCGTCGAACAGGACCCGCATCTCGGCCGCGCTCTTGAGGTAGTGCTGGTCGCCGTGGAAGCGGAAGCGCTTCTCGTCGTGGATCTTGGCGCCGGTCTGCACGCACAGGAGCGCATCGTGCGAGACCGCGTCGGTCTGGTGCGTGTAGTGGCTGTCGTTGGTGACGAGCAGCGGCGCGCCGACCTTGCGCGCGATCTCGACGAGCTTCGGGTTCGTCCACTGTTGATCGGGGATGCCGTGGTCCTGGAGCTCCACGAAGAGGTGGTCGCGGCCGAAGATGTCCTGCAAGCGACCGGCGACGGCGAGCGCACCGGCGTCGTCGTTGCGCAACAGCGCCTGCAGCACCTGGCCGCCGAGGCACCCCGTGGTCGCGATGATCCCCTCGTGGTGGTTCTGGAGGAGCTCCCAGTCGACCTTGGGCTTCTGGTAGTAGCCCTCGAGGTAGGCGCGACTCGAGAGTTGGATGAGGTTCTTGTAGCCGGTGAGGTTCTCGGCGAGCGCAGTGAGGTGGTAGTAGGCCTTGCGTCCGCCCTCGACCTCACCGCCGGAATCGTCGACCTGGCTGCCGCGACGCGCCGGACGTTCGGTGCGATGTTCGAACGCCTGGTACAGCTCGGTGCCGATGATCGGGGTGATGCCCGCTTCCCTCGCGGCGCGGTACATCGCCAGGACGCCGTACATGTTCCCGTGGTCGGTGATGCCGATCCCCGGCTGACCGTCGGCCGCCGCGGCCGCGACGACCTCGTTCACGCGCGACGCCCCGTCGAGCATCGAGTACTCGGTGTGCACGTGGAGGTGGACGAACGAGCGGGCCGAGGTCATGGGATGGGCGTCGGGCGGCGGGGCGACAAGGGGACCATTGTCTCAAGGCCCCGCTCGAACTACAAGCGTGTCATTCGTCCACAGGGCGGTGCACAGGCCCTGTGGACAAGGTCAGGGCCTGGTGCCGCGGGCCGCGACGAACGGGATGAGCATCTCGTCGGGCGTGATCGAACCGTGGCCGGCGAGCAGCTGCGCCTCGCCGGGCAACGTCGGGTCGACGAACGCGACCGGCTCCCGGGCCGCGAGCACGACGTCGCCGATGCGCCGCCGCACCCCACCGGTGACGGGACCGGGTCCGAGCCACCCCTCGTCGAGCACCTGCTCGCGGGACCAGACCCAGGCCTGTTCGCCGTACTCGCGACGGGCCTCGGCGCAGAGCTCGTTCACCGCGCCCCGGCGCGCGTAGAGGTACCGGAACCGACCGTCGCCGGCGTAGTCCTCGACCAGGGGCGCGACGGCGCGGAGCTCGATCTGGCCCTCCCGACCGAAGTGCACCTGCCCGTGGTCGGAGGTGACCACGAGCGCGGCCGACTGCGGCAGCGCGTCGAGCATCCGGCCGACGAGGTCGTCGACGAAGACGAGCTCTTCGCGGAAGTACTCGTCGAGCAGGCCGAACTGGTGCGCCACCGAGTCGACGCCCGGGTAGTACGAGTAGACGAACTTCTCGCCGCTGTCGACGAGCCGCCGGGCGTGCTCGACCAGCGTCGACACCGCCCGCCAGCCGACGAACCGTACGCCGCGGAGGTGAGCTTCGGTGAAGCCGGTCGTGGAGAACTCCGACTTCGTGATCACCGGCACCGGTCGACCCGCGAACGCCTGGTGACGTTGCACCGAGAAGGGATCGGGCGCGTGCCGACCATCGGATCGCCGCCAGCTCAAGACGTTGAGCACCCCACCGTCGACCCGCATGCGGAACCCGACGACACCGTGCTGCGACGGGGCGAGGCCGGTCGACAACGACGTGAGCGCGGCCGAGGTCGTCGACGGGACGACCGTGGTGATCGGACCGCCCTCCATCGCACCCAGGCGCGGCAACGAGGCGCGGTGAGTCTCGAGCGCGTTCCAACCGAAGCCGTCGAGCACCAGCAGCACGACCGCGGAAGCGTCGGTGATCGCCGGGGGCAGCCACGCGGCGCTGTCGGGTGCCGGCTGGCCTCCCACGAGCGTGGGGATGATGCTGGTGAGCGCCGCGCCACCGTAGGCAGGACGAACACCCTCCACCTGCCCCGATCGCGCGTGCATCCACCGAGGGTATCGGTCCGGTACGGCACCGTTCGCGGATGCAGTGTGCGAGCATGGCGGCTGTGACGGGGTGGAACCGGTGAAGGTGTCGACGCGCGGCGACTACGCCGCCCGCGCGCTGCTGTCACTCGCGCTGCACGGCGACGACCGCCCAACATCGGTCAAGGAGATCGCCGAACGCACCAACCTCCCCCAGCCCTACCTCGAGCAGATCCTCCTCGCGGTCAAGGGAGCCGGCCTTGTCCGCTCCAAGCGCGGGGTCGGAGGCGGGTACCTGCTGGCGCGCCCACCCGAGCAGATCAACCTCGCCCAGATCCTCGCCGCGGTCGAGGGTCCGCTCACCGCGTTCGTCGGTGAGCACGACCACTGCGAGGGGCACTGCGTGTTGCAGGAGGTCTGGGTCCGCGTCTCGGAGGCCGACCGCGAGATGCTCGAACGTCACACGCTCGCCGACCTCGTCGGCCGTACCCGCATCGGCCACGCCGAAGCCGGATTGATCGAGTAGGCCATCCTTGATGGTCGAATCCGCTCCTAGGATCGCAGTGCGGTGAGCAGCTGCTCGAGCTCGGGCGGCAACGGTTCGACGATGCGGACCTCGTCGCCGGTCACCGGCTGACGTAGCGCGAGCTCGGCCGCGTGGAGGAACGGACGGTCGAGCGTGATCGACGGTCGAGTGCCCCCGTAGGTGGCGTCACCCACGACCGGATGCTCGATCGCGGCGAGGTGCACCCGGATCTGGTGGGTGCGACCGGTCTCGAGGCGACAGTCGAGCAGGCTCGTGACCGGGTCGGTGAACGACTCGAGCACGTGGTAGCCGGTGCGGGCCTCGCGTCCCCCGGCCCGCACCGCCATGCGCGTCCGGCGCGCGGTCGAACGCCCGATCGGCGCGTCGATCACCCCCCGACTCGCATCGGGCTCACCCCACACGAGTGCAAGGTACCGACGTTCCACCGCCCGGTCGGAGAGCTGCTCCACCAGCGCGTCGTACGCGACCTGCGTGCGGGCAACCACCATGAGGCCGCTCGTGTCGCGGTCGAGCCGATGCACGATCCCCGGCCGGGCCGGATCACCGACGGGCGCGATCTCGGGGAACCGGGCGAGGAGGCCGTTCACGAGCGTGCCGTCGGGTTGGCCGGCACCCGGATGCACGACGACGCCCGCGGGCTTGGCCACGACCAGGATGTCGGCATCCTCGTACCGGACCTCGAACGGCACACCGGCTTCCGGTTCCGGGAGCGCCGCGACCGCCGGCTCGGCGAGCAGCTCGACCGTCTCACCCTCCGCGAGACGCCGGCTCTTCGCCACCGGACGCCCCTCGACCAGCACCGAACCGGCCTCGCACAGTGCCGCCACGTCGGCCCGGGTCCACCCGACCAGCGTGGCCACCGCCCGGTCGACCCGCTCCCCCACCAACGCCGGGGGAACGTCGAAACGTTGCTCCGGCGGCTCCGCTGCGCTCACACCTCGCTCGGTGCGTCGGCGTCGGTGGGTGCCGGGGACCGGAAGCTCGCGATCAGGAGCAGGACGATGCCGACGGTCAACGCGGAGTCGGCGACGTTGAAGATCGGCCACCATCCGACGCTCACGAAGTCGACCACCTCGCCGCGCAGGAACCCAGGTGATCTGAAGATGCGGTCGCCCAGGTTGCCGAGCGCGCCGCCGAGGATGAGGGAGAGCGCCACGACCATGAGGCGATCGTCGGTCCGACCCACCATCCGCACCAGGTAGATCGCGACTCCGATCGCGATCAGCGCGAGGAGAGGGGTCACCCCCGCGCCCGACCCGAAGCTGAAGGCCCCCCCGGGATTGCGCGCGAGTAGCAGGACCACGGTGTCGCCCACGACGTCGATCGGGCCGTCGGAGAGCGTAGCCACCGCCCAGATCTTGGTGACCTGGTCGAGGACGACGACGGTGAAGACGATCACCGCCGCGAGCACCCGTCGGTTCATGCTGCGACTCCTCGCCGGACCGGCCGGCCCGCGACTAGCGCCGGCGCTCGCGCGCCGACTTGCAGTCGACACACTGGTCGGCCCACGGGATCGCGTCGAGTCGGGCCATGGTGATGCGACGTCCGGCGGGCGTGCACAGGCCGTACGTCCCGGCATCCATCCGCTCGAGCGCAGCCCGGATCTCGTCGACGGTCTGGCGCGCGTTGGCCGAGAGGAGCAGGTCACGTTCGCGTTCCACGCTCACGGTGTCACCCTCGCCCGATTCCTCGTCGAACTGGGTGTCGCCCTGTTCGCGTTCCGATGCCAGTTGATCGGCCTCGGCGCGGAGATCGTCGGCCTGACGGGTGTGCTTGGTCATCTCCTCCTCGAGGAGGGTGCGCAGGCGCTCGAGCGTCTTCGGGCTGATGTTCGGCTTCTGGGGCGTGACGACGATCCCCGACAACGGGCAGAACACCGCACCCTTGGGGAGCTTGACCTCTTCGCGTGCATAGATCGACTTCGGCGCGACCATCACCGGAGCAGGCTTGGCTTCTTCGGCGGCCGCCTTCACCGGAGCCTTCGTGGCCGCGCGCTTCGCGGGTGACGCCTTCCCGGCGGAACCCTTCGGGGCCGGCTTCTTCGCCGCGGGCTTCTTGACCGCAGCCTTGGTCGTCGGCACCGACTTCTTCGCCGCGAGCTTCTTCGCCGCAGCCTTGGTCGCCGCGGGCTTCTTGACCGCAGCCTTGGTCGCCGGCACGGGCTTCTTCGTCACGGGCTTCTTCGCCGCGGGCTTCTTCGCCGCGGCCTTGGTCGCCGGCGCGGACTTCTTCGTCGTCGGCTTCTTGCCGCTCGCCGCCTTGGCCATCTCTTCTCCGGTCCTGTGGTGCTGCGGGGGGTCGCTCGGACGTGTCTCGAGTCGTCATTCGAAACCCCGGGCTCGCCGTGGCCTGCGCCGGTCAGGGCGCGCCGACGGTCCGGAGCCGGGGAACGGCGGAGTCTAGACATGTCACGCGCCTGTTTCAACGAATGGTGGCTCGTTCCCGTGGATCACGGTCGGCCGCCGGTAACGTGGGCCGGATGGCCTTCGCGCCCGTCGACCGCACCCTCGATCTCCCCGACCTGGAGCAACGCGTCCTCGCGCGCTGGCGTGAGGACGACGTCTTCGCGGCCAGTCTCCGCAAGCGGAAGGGCGCTCCCCGCTGGGTGTTCTACGAGGGTCCGCCGACGGCCAATGGCCGCCCGGGCCTCCACCACGTCCTGGCCCGGTCGTTCAAGGACCTCTTCCCCCGCTTCCAGACCATGCGGGGCCACCTGGTCGAGCGCAAGGCCGGCTGGGACTGCCACGGCCTCCCGGGTGAGGTCGAGGTCGAGAAGGAGCTCGGGTTCTCCGGCAAGCCGATGATCGAGGAATTCGGGATCGAGGCCTTCAACCAGCGCTGCCGCGAATCGGTGCACCGATACGTGGAGGACTGGTCGGCGCTCACGAGTCGGATCGGGATGTGGCTCGACACCTCCGACGCCTACTGGACGCTGTCGAACGACTACATCGAGAGCGTCTGGTGGCTCTTCCACGAGCTGTGGGACAAGTCGCTGCTCTACGAGGGCGTGAAGGTCGTGCCGTACTGCGGTCGCTGCGGTACCGCGTTGTCGAGCCACGAGCTGGGCCAACCCGGCGCCTACCGGGACGTCACCGAGGCGTCGGTCTACGTGCGCTTCCCCGTGGTCGGGGCCGACTTCGACCTGTTGGTCTGGACCACGACCCCGTGGACCCTCGTGTCGAACGTCGGCGCCGCGATCGGACCCGACGTCGACTACGTGCGGGTGCGCGGGACGAACGGGCGTCGCGACGTCGTCCTCGCGGCCGGCCGGGTGGCGGCGGTGCTCGGCGACGATGCCGAGATCATCGGGCCGGTGGCCGCGACCGACCTCGTCGGCCTCCACTACGAGCGACCGTTCGACTTCCTCGCCCCACCGGTCGGGCCCGACGGGACCGACGTCGACCCCTTCCGGGTCGTCGCCGCCGACTTCGTGACCCTCGACGACGGTTCGGGGATCGTGCACCTCGCACCTGCGTTCGGCGAGATCGACCGCGAGGTCGGCGAAGCCAAGCAGCTGGGGATGCTCAACCCCGTCGGGCCGGCGGCCCGCTTCGAAGCCGTGGTACCGGAGCCGTACGCCGGACAGTTCGTGAAAGACGCCGACGCGCGACTCATCGACGCACTCGCCGCGAGCGGTCGGCTCGAGCGCGTGGTCGACTACACCCACTCCTACCCGCACTGCTGGCGGTGCAGCACCCCGCTGATCTACTGGGCGAAACCCGAGTGGTTCGCGCGCACCTCAGCCCACAAGGCCGACCTGCTCCGCGAGAACGAGCAGATCGGCTGGCACCCCGAGCACATCCGCGCGGGACGCTTCGGCGACTGGCTCGAGAACAACGTCGACTGGGCCCTCTCGCGTGACCGCTTCTGGGGCACTCCCATCCCGGTCTGGCGCTGCACCGGCTGCGGCCACGACGTGTGCTTCGG
>JBBRHS010000102.1:0-8718 GCA_038222385.1 Acidimicrobiia bacterium | reverse complement strand
TCGCCCGGACGCGTCAGCTCGCCGACGTTGCGTGAGATGACGGCCTGGCGCTCGTGGTCGTAGACCGCGCCCTTCGGCGCGCCGGTGGTGCCGCTCGTCCACACGATGCACGTCGGGTCGGTGGGCGCGAGGTGGGGGAGGCGGCCGGCGGTGGGCGCAGGCGCCCCGAACATCGGTCCGAGCTCCGACACGTGCACCACGGTTCCGGGATCGACACCGTTCGGGACCTCGGTACCGTCACCGACCACCGTCACGGCCGGGTCGGTCCGCTCGAAGATGCTCGCCTGCTCCACCCGGCCGAGGCGCAGGTTGAGCGCAGAGGTGACAGCACCGACCCGCAGGGCGCCGAGGTAACAGACCGCGAACTTGATCGACGACGGGAGCAGCAAGGTGACGACGTCGCCCTTGGTCACGCCGAGATCGGCCAGCGTGGTCGCGAACCCGTCGGCCGACCGGTCGAGCCACGCGTAGGTGGCCAGCTTCTGGTCGTGGACGTACGCCTCACGATCGGGATGCTCGGCCGCCACCTCGCGCAGCAGCTCGGGGATCGTCTCGGCCGTCGTCACGACCGCCGAGACTACGCGGCCGGCTCTACGGTTCCCTGACCAGCCAGAACACGAACGTGTCGGCCGACTCCGTTGCGGGACGGCCGATCGCGTCGAGCACCGCGTTGGTCCGCAGACCTGCCGAGGCGGCGAGCTCCCGGAACCCGGCCTGGGAGTGCCAGTGGAGGACCCATGGCCGTTCGAGCACCTGGGTCGTCCCGTTCTCGACGATCTCGTAGCGGGCGAGCGTCGTCTGCGTGCGGCCGACGTCGTCGTGCTCCTGCGAGAGTGGCGTGAAGCGCAACACCGCACTGTCGGGCCCCGTGGTCTCCCGCGCCCGGCCCAGCACGATGCCGGGTGTCACGGCCGGGATGTGGAGCGGGATGAGCGCGGAGCCGCCCTCGACGAGGTGCTCGCGGATCCGTTCGAGCGCGCGACCGGCCGTGTCGTCGTCGGGGAGGAGGTTGAACGAGGCGCCGGCGAGGAAGATCGAGCGGTACCGACGCGGGAGCGCCATCGACTCCATGGACTGCTCGTGGAGCACCACGTCGATTCCCTGGTGGGCTGCGGCGCGGCGACAGCGCGCCAGCATGTCGGGTGAGGAATCGAGTCCCTCGACGTCGACGCCGCGTCGACGCAGCTCGAGGATCGGGTCGCCGTCGCCGCAGGCCAGTTCGAGTGCGGGTTCACCTGATGCCGCGATGAACCGTGCGTACGGCTCGGGATCGGGTGACTCGGATCGCAGCGGCGCGTAGAGGTCGGCGACGAGTCCGGTGTAGAAGCGAGAAGGGTCCACGACGGGAGCTTTCCACGCCGACGAGGTCCGACTCTCGGGTTTCCCGGCCCGGGTATATTCCGCCGGATGCGGATCGTGATCCTCGGTGCAGGGTTCGGTGGGTTGGAGCTGACGGCGAGCTTGTCGGCCGAGTTCGGCGACGACCTCGACGTCGTCCTGATCGACCAGAGCGACGGGTTCGTGTTCGGCTTCTCGAAGCTCGAGGTCATGTTCGGACGGGCGGTGTCGGAGGCGGTCCATCATCCGTACGCGGATCTCGTCAAGCCGGGCGTGCGCTTCGTCCGGGCCACGGTGCGCTCGATCGATCCCGTCGCGAAGCGGGTCGTGACCGACGACGAGACCTTCGATGCCGACGTGCTCGTCGTCGCGCTCGGCGCCGACCTGCACCCGGAGGCCACGCCGGGCCTGGTCGCAGGCGGCCACGAGTTCTACACGGTGGCCGGAGCCTTTGCGTTGCGCGATGTGCTCGCCGACTTCGCCGGTGGACGGGTGATCGTCGGGGTCACCTCGACGCCGTTCAAGTGCCCGCCCGCCCCGAGTGAGACCGCGCTGCTGATGCACGACTTCCTCACCGCGCGCGGGAGCCGTGACCGCTCCCAGATCTCGTTGGTGATGCCCCTCCCGCTGCCGGTCCCCCCTTCGCCGGCGGCGTCTGAGGCCTTGCTCGCCGCATTCGTCGAACGCGGGATCGAGTGGCACGCCCGGAAGCTCGTGACCGGCCTCGACCCCGACCGCAGGGTCGCCCTGATCGCCGACGGGACCGAGATGTCGTACGACCTGTTCCTGGGGGTCCCGGTCCACCGCGCGCCGATGGTCGTGGAGGATTCGGGCCTCGCCGTCGACGGGTGGATCCCGGTCGATCCCCTCACGCTCGAGACGAGCTTCCCCGATGTCTACGCGGTCGGTGACGTGACGAGTGTGGGGACACCGAAGGCAGGGGTCTTCGCCGAGGGACAGGCTTCGGTCGTCGCCGCGGGTATCGGTGCACGCATCCGCGGCACCACCGACTCGACGGAGTACGACGGCCGCGGCAAGTGCTACCTCGAGTTCGGGCACGATTCAGTTGCCGTCGTCGACGTGACGTTCCGGAGTGGCCAGGCGCCCCAGGGGGATCTCATCGGACCGTCGCAGGCGCTCGCGGCCGACAAGGTCGAGTTCGGCACGAGCCGGATCCGGCGGTGGTTCGACCGCGAGTGGCAGGGCGCCGAGCGCACCACCTGATCCTTCCGCGTGTGCTTCAGCTCAACGTTCGGTGAACGCGACTCCCGCCCGTATGGCGATCGCTGTCGCCCGCTCCCGCTTGTCGGCCGAGGCCCCCGACGATGCCGTAGCGGTCCTCGAGGTGCGGAGCGAGCCCGCCCGTCATCGCCGGATCTTGCCCCAATCGAGCCGGAGTTGGAACGAAACGGTGCCGCCGGGCGTCTACGAGGCGTGCAACGACTGAGCGCAGTGGTGCTGGCCGCGGGGATCGTTCTGCTCGCGTTCGCCTGGTTCGATGCTCCTCCCGCCGCTGCGTGCAGCTGTGCCGTGGGAGGCGGCGATCGCAGCGCGTTCGAGCAAGCCGATGTGGTCTTCGTCGGGGACATGAGCGACTACGAGAGGCGATCCGTCGGCGAGGCACGCTGGACCTTCACGGTGAGCCAGGTCTACAAGGGCGAGGTCGCCAAGACCCAGCCGATCGTGAGCGCGTTCTCCGGTGCGACCTGCGGACTCGAGCTCCCGAAACGGGGGGAGTTCCTCGTGTTCGCGAGCGGCGGCGCCGGGCCCGGGTCCGATCCCGGGGCCGGCGAGTACTACGCGGGACTCTGTGGTGGGACCCGTTCGACGACCGCCGGCCCGCTCGAAGCCGGGCTCGCGATCCCCCGTCCGCTCGAAGGAGTCGAGGTCGCGCAGCAATCGGAAGCTCGCGTCGACGGTGAGCCGTCGAACGACAGGAACATCATCGGGCTGGTGGTCGGGGTCGTCGCTGTGGTCGGCATCGGTGTCGTGATCGCTACTCGTCGGCGCCGCCATCGCGCGCAGACGTAGCTGCCGTCACCCGCCATCGCGGTGGGCTTCGATCACAGCGAGCACGGCGCCGCTCGCGAGTGTCGCGGCGCGGTCGATCGGCAGCTCGAGCACGTCGATGAGCTCGAACATCGCCGACGACGAGACGAGGAGCAGTGCCGTGTCGACGACGTCGTCGAGCGTCGCGTCGTCGAGATCGGGGGCCTCCCGTTCGAGGAGCGTCCGGGTCACGCTGCGGAAGAACGGGATGCGGGCGCGCCGGATCGCCGCGCCGTTGGGACTCGTGTGCTGGGCTCGGATGAATGCCTCCTGGGCGAGCAGGGTCCGCCACGCCTGCTCGAGCCACGTCCCGAGGTCGGTCAGGTCGAACGCCGCGGTCGGGATGTCGGACGCCGCCGCCTGGTCGCCGACCGTCGCGACCGCGTCGACGAGAGCCTGGCGGTTCGGGAAGTAGCGGTACACCGTGCGCAGCGACACCCCCGACGCGCGCGCGACCTCGGGCATCGAGAACTCGGCGTCGCCCCGCTCGGCGACCAGGCCGACCACGGCATCGACGATCCGGTCACGGGTCCGGGACGCGTTCTCGGCCCGGACGGAGCGGCCGGGGGTCTCCACTGCTGCCGACTGTTCTCCGACCACGGCGTTGACACTACCATGCCATGATGGCATGATCGTGTCACAGGCGAGGATCGGAGCCGGATGCTGGTAATAACGAGGAACGTCACGATCGATCGACCGGTGGGGGAGGTCGAGCAGCAGTTCGGCGATGTCGCCCACCACGAGCGCACGGCCGTGCACCATGGCGTGCAGTTCGTCGTGCTCGACGAGACGCCGGAGTTCTGCGTCTACGAGCAGGTCACGAAGCTCGGCCCTGCCCGGATCCGCCAGTCGTTCCGACTCGAACGCAACGATCCCGCATGCCAGGTGAACACGATCACCGGTGGCGCGTTCAGCGGCGGCAGCATCACCTTCAAGATCACGCCCATCGAGGGGGAAGGGGGCGGCGGGGAGCGCGCCACCGCGGTGACCGCGACCTTGCGGGCGCCGGTGACCGGAATCGCGGCGTGGTTCGCTCCGGTCCTGCGCCGCGCGCTCGGCCGGTCACTCGCCCGGGCCCTCGGCGAGGATCGTCGAGACCTCGAGTCGGGGAAGTACAGCGGGCGCGCTTCACCGTTCCCTCACACTCCACGGATTGCTTCCGCGGGTGATGGGGTAGATCCGAGGTAGACGGCGTCGTGGGGTTGGGCGGGTCGGGGGCTTGGTCGCGCTCGTGACGGTGGGGCTCGTGGTGCTGGCCGGGTGCGTGCATCCCACCCCACCGCCGGGTGAGCCGGTGCCCGCGCTCACTCTGGCGGTCCCCGGTTCCGGTTCGGCGCCGCGACCCGTCGCCGGGGCCGTGACGGTGTCGGTCGCCGCTTCCAACTTCGCCCCCTCGGGAATCGAGCTCTGGGTCGACGAGATCAAGGGTGCACCCGTCGCCACCGACACCGCGGCTCCCTTCCGGCTGACGTTCGACTCGATGGCACTCACCGATGCCGGGCACACGCTGTGGGTGCGAGGCGTCGGGAGCGGCTACACGGTCGTCGGCGCGCTCGGCGTCCGGGTGGACAACCGCACCTACGACTGGTCCGAGGTCGATGCCACCCTGGCCGCGCGGCCGGCCGAGGTCGGCGTTCCCGGCGTCGCGCTGCACGTCGCCCGCCACGGTTCGGTGGTGTACGAGGAGACCTTCGGGACCTACACGCCCGACACGGTGGTACGCCTGGCGTCGGGCTCGAAGTGGTTGAGCGCGGCCGCGATCATGACGCTCGTCGACGACGCATCGCTCGACCTCGACGCGCCGATCTCGGGGTACCTCCCGGTCTTCACCGGACCGAAGGCCGCGGTCACGCTGCGCCAACTGCTCTCCTTCACCTCGGGCCTCGAGGAGGACCCCGACTGCGCGGGACGCGCCACGAGCACCTTGCAGCAGTGTGCGGCGGCGATCGCCGCGCTCCCGCTGGCCGCGCCACCCGGTACCCAGTACCGCTACGGCAACGGACACCTCGTCGTCGCGGCGGCGATCGCGGAATCCGTGAGCGGCACACCGTTCACGACGCTCTTCTGGCAGCGTTTGTCGGTGCCGCTCGGCGCACCGTCGACGTTCATGACGGGCGGCGCCAATCCCAATCCGGCGGGCAACGCACGTTCGACGATGCGCGACTACGCGCGGTTCGTACGGATGCTGTGGAACGGCGGCGAGATCGACGGGACGCGGATCCTGTCCGAAGCCTCAGTCGCCGAGATGCAGCAGGACCAGACGAACGGCGCACCCATCGTCGTCGCCAGTGCGATCCGCAAGGCACTCGGGTCGCGCTATGGCCTCGGCCACTGGTACGACGTGCTCGATCCCGCGACCGGCGCCTACGAGGTGAGCAGCCCAGGCGCGTTCGGGTTCCACCCGTGGATCGACCGGCAGCGCGACCTGTACGGCGTGTACGTCATCGAGGCCCCCGACGACGTCTCCGCCGGTGGCTGGGACGTGAAGCAGCACGTCCGCGACGCGGTCGACGAGAGCTCCCCCTGAGACAGGCCGGGACGTGGAATCTGACGATGCGTTAGATTCCGCGCAACCGCAGATCAGAGGGCAGGAGCAGCATGGAATCGCGTTTCACGGACCGGATCGTGTTGATCACGGGCGCCGGATCAGGACTCGGGCGGGAGACTGCACTCCGGTTCGCCGCTGAAGGGGCCAAGGTGGCCGTTCTCGACGTCG
This sequence comes from Acidimicrobiia bacterium, assembly GCA_038222385.1. Classification (GTDB taxonomy): domain Bacteria; phylum Actinomycetota; class Acidimicrobiia; order IMCC26256; family JANYLB01; genus JANYLB01. The sequence continues at coordinate 2,615 of JBBRHS010000102.1, read as the reverse complement.
CCGTCGAGAACGCCGAGAAGGTCGTCGGCGAGATCGGCGAGGCCGGGGGGAACGCCTCGGCGTACGCGGTCGACGTCCGTGACCTCGGCTCCGTCGAGACCGCGGTCGGTGCCGCGGCCAACGACCTCGGTCGACCCTCGGTGCTCGTGAACGCGGCCGGCATCCTGCGGTTCCAGCACAGCCACGAGGAGACCTTCGAGGGCTGGTCGAACCTCATCGCGGTGAACCTCACCGGCACCTTCCTCATGTGCAAGGTCACGCTCCCGTACCTGCTCGACGGCGGCGGCGCGATCGTGAACGTCGCGTCGAACGCGGGCCTGATGGGCCAGCCGTACACCGCGGCGTACTGCGCGTCGAAGGCCGGCGTGGTCAACCTCACCAAGGCGCTCGCGCTCGAATACATGCAGCAGGGCGTTCGGGTCAACGCGGTCGCGCCGGGCGGCATGAAGACTCCGATGACGAAGGGTCTCGACTTCCCCGACGGCATCGACTTCACCGCGTTCGACCGGGTGACCTCGAAGTTCGGTCCGAGCCACGCTTCGGAGCTCGGGGGGCTGATCGCGTTCGTCGCGTCCGACGACGTGCCGAAGATGGTCGGGTCGGTGGTCTCGCTCGACGGAGGCATCACAGCGTGAGTGCAGCGGAGCCGCCGGAGGGAACCGCAGGGCGTGAATCGGTGAGCGATCGAGGCGGCGCAGCGGAACGAACCCTCCAAGAAGTGAGTGCAGCGGTGGGGGAGTCCTGGATCGTCGAGCCTCAGACGTTGTGGGGGCTGATCGACGCGCGGGCGTCGGCCACTCCGATGGCGCGGATGTTGATCGACGAAGACGGGCGGGAGATCACGTTCGTCGAGTACCGGGCTGAGTGCGAGCGGGTCGCGGCCGGCTTCCAGGAGCTCGGCGTGAAGGCCGGCACCGCGGTTTCGTGGCAGCTCCCGACGTGGATCGAGTCGATCGTGCTCGTCGGTGCGCTGAGCCGGCTCGGCGCGGTACAGAACCCGATCCTGCCGATCTACCGCGAGCGTGAGGTCGGGTTCGTTGCCAAGCAGACCGGCGCGAAGCTCCTCATCGTGCCGGGGGAATGGCGCGGGTTCGACTTCGAGGCGATGGCCCTGTCGATCGCGAAGGACACCCCGGGCCTCGAGGTGCTCGTGGTGAACCGGGGCCTTCCCCAAGACGACACTGACCGCCTCCCCGAGTACGTCGGCGATCCCGACGCGCTGCGGTGGGTCTTCTACACGTCGGGCACGACCGCCGATCCCAAGGGCGCGAAGCACACCGACCCGAGCGTCTGGGCGTCGGCCTACGCGATGGTGCTCGCGTTCGAACTCGTTCCCGAAGACCGGCACGGTCTCGTGTTCCCGTTCACCCACATCGGCGGTCTCGGCCTGCTGATCGCGGCGCTGATCTCCGGGTGTTCCCACGCGATCGTCGAGGCGTTCGTACCCGCGACCACGATCCCGGTGCTCACCCGCGAAGACGTCACCATTGCGGGTGCGGGCACGCCGTTCCACCTCGCGTACCTCGACGCCCAGCGCGCCCTGCCGGCCGGTCAGCGGCTGTTCCCCAGTGCGCGGGCGTTCGTCGGCGGCGGATCGGCGAAGCCACCGCAGCTCCACTACGACGTGAAGGCCGAGCTCGGCGGCGTCGGCATCGTCAGCGGCTACGGCCTCACCGAGTGCCCGATTCTCGCGATGGGCAGCATCCACGACACCGACGAGCAGCTCGCCAACACGGAGGGTCGCGCCACGCCCGGCGTCGAGATCAAGGTCGTGAAGCTCGACGGCACCATCGGTGGACCGGGCGAGGAGGGCGAGCTCTGCGTGAAGGGCCCGCAGCTCTGCCTCGGCTACCTCGATTCTTCGCTCGACGCGGCCGCGTTCGACGCCGACGGCTTCTTCAAGTCGGGCGACCTCGGGGTGCTCGACGCCGACGGCTACGTCACGATCACCGGCCGGGTGAAGGACGTCATCATCCGCAAGGGCGAGAACATCAGCGCCAAGGAGGTCGAGGACCTGCTCTTCACCCACCCCAAGATCGCCGACGCCGCAGTCATCGGCCTGCCCGACCCCCGCAGCGGCGAGCGAGCGGTGGCGATCGTGGTGCCGAAGGACCCGGCCGACGCGCCGACGCTCGCCGACCTCTTCGAGTTCTGCAAGGCGGAGAGGCTCATGGTGCAGAAGATCCCCGAGCAGCTCGAGATCGTCGACGTGCTGCCCCGGAACCCCACGGGCAAGGTGCTCAAGCACGAGCTCCGCGACCGGTACTCCGACTAGTGCCTCTGCCGCCCGAGCTCCGCGAGCTGTCGGCCCGCATCTCGAACTGGGGTCGATGGGGTGCCGACGACCAGCGCGGCACGCTGAACCTCATCGACGCCGCCGCGGTGCAGCGGGGCGCTGCGTGCGTGCGCCGGGGTGCGCCGTTCTCGTTGTCGATCCCGATGCACGTGACCGGGCCGCAGACCGACGGCCCCGGGGCACCCGGTCGCCTCAACCCGACGCTGCGCATGAAGTACGTGAACGTCTCGTTCACCGGCGACCCCGCCGACTTCACCACCACCGACGACATCGTCGAGATGTCACTGCAGGCGGCGACCCACGTCGATGCGCTCTCGCA